>JASLFF010000420.1 GCA_030150795.1 Terriglobales bacterium
CGCCTGGTGCGGCTGGATGCTCCGGTGATTGCCGTGGTGGAAGGCGCAGCCGCCGGCTTTGGGTTCAGCCTGGCCATTGCGTGTGACCTGGTGCTGGCCGCTGAATCTGCGTTCTTTGTGATGGCCTACGCCAAAATTGGCATAGCGCCAGACGGAGGCTCGACTTACTCCCTGCCTCGCCTGGTGGGAATGAAGCGCGCTCTGGAACTCACGCTCACCTTTCCCGGCTCAACGCCGACCCCGCCAGGATGCTGACCGAGGCTTCGCAGCTGGAAAATTTTGTTGCGAGCCAAGGCGAGGCGATCAATCCGCAGCGCCGCTACGGTGATATGCCGCTGATCGTGCTGACCGCCGGGCGCCGGGACCCACCTCCAGATACTCCCGCCGACGCGCGTGAGCAGATGCCCCTCTTTTACCAGGCAGCCGCGCGTGCGCACGACGCCTATGCTGCACTATCCATGCGCGGGCATGACCAGCTCGTTCCAGATTCCGGGCATAATATTCCGGCGGAGAAGCCCGAGGCGGTTCTCGCAGCAATCAACCGCGTGCTCGCGGAATGCGGGCCGCGAAAGCCGAATAAATAGCGGTTAGGGATTAAATTAACCCTGTGCTCTCTGCCTGCTCATGCGCGTGATATGAAGATCGCACCAAGGGGCCGGACTCAACATGGCGGAAGCCCATTTTGAGGGCTTCGGTCTTCAGAAAAGCAAATTCTTCCGGAGTGTAGTAACGCGTCATGGGGAGATGATCTCTTGAAGGCCGCAGATATTGGCCAACGGTAAGGATATCGACTTTGCGCGCGGCCAGGTCGCGGAAAACTTCCAACAGTTCATCTGTGGTTTCGCCAATGCCGACCATGACGCCGGTTTTTGAAACTATGTTAGGAGCAAACCGCTTCACGTTGCTCAGTAGATCAAGCGTGCGTTCATAACGGGCGCCGGAACGCACTGCGCGGTAAAGACGTGGAACAGTTTCTGTATTGTGGTTCAGCACTTCGGGCTTTGCGTCGATCACGACTTTCAGGCAATCTTCACGGCCCTGGAAATCAGGGATCAGCACTTCAATCTGGCACCCGGGGGCTTGCTCGCGGACCTGGCGGATAGTCTCGGCAAAAATCTTTGCGCCGCCCATATTGTCGTCATCGCGATTCACGCTGGTAACCACGGCATGCTTCAAGCCCAAAGTAGCCACAGCTTCCGCCACCCGGCGAGGCTCATCCCAATCCAGCGGCTCAGGCTTGCCCTTAGGTACCGCGCAAAAACCGCAGCGTCGCGTACACAGATTGCCCAGCAGCATGAAGGTGGCAGTCTTGTGGTTCCAGCACTCGCCAATGTTGGGGCACTGCGCTGACTCGCAAACGGTATGCAGGTCAAGCGTCCGCGCAAGCCTTTTAAGATCGTGGTAATTGTCGCCCATGGGCGCGCGCGCCTTCAGCCACTCCGGCTTCTTTTGTTGACGCCGCGGCGCAAGATCGATCTGGACGAGTTCTACAGAGCTGGCCATCAGGGTAATTAGATGTGAATCTCTATTGTACGATGCTGCGGCTGGAAAGACGATGCATCTGACCGTCAAGGCGGACAGCCTTGATTGAGTTTCGGCAATTGCATGCAAGGATTTCTTTACTGCCTGTAAGCTGCAGTTTCAGGGCTATAATACCGGCGCACAATGCTCAACCCGGGCTTGTTGGGAGGCATGGAAATGCGTCATCGAGTGTTCTGTGTTCTTGTCATGCTGGCTGTGGCAGCTGCCGCGCAATCCGGCGGGGCTCCCACGAGCGCTGAACAGCGTCAAGCAGTCGTGCGGCTGGCGGCGGCTTATCCTGTGCACCCGGAAGATCAGGCGCTTGACCAGGAAGCGGCCGCAGTAGTCAAGCTGCGGATGGCCGTGCCTGATAGACCGGCCGCAGTCTGCATTGAACATGTACCCTGGGTGAAAAAGAAATACAAGCACGACCGCGAATTGACCTTGGCATATGTTCTTGGCAGCGAAGCCTACGTCCTGCAGCATGCCGAGTTGAAACCAACACGGCTGCATTTTCCCGCGCTGCTAGCGGGATCGCAGGCCGCCATCCAGACGTATCAGTCGATTCTTCAGTTGGATCCCAAGGCCAAGCTCGACAAGATGAACGATTGGGCCGACCGCATGCAGGCGGGAACATTCATGCCGATGCTGGTGAAGGACTGTTCGCCGCCAAATCCGGCCATGTCACGCGGGACTGGCCCGGTAACATCCGAGGAAAAACAGCGCATCATCGCGCTGGCCGAGGAGATACAAAAGAATCCGATAGACCCCGCGCTTCTACCGGAGTATCAGGAGCTCTTCATCGTCGTGATCCAGACTTCGGATTTCACGGTCGAGATCACCTCGGCGGGGAACCCGTGGATGGATGACAAGCCGGAGTATAAGTACGGGCCTGAGCTCTTGGCGCTCGATATGATGGCCATGGCTTCCTACGTGCTACAAAATCCTGAGTCTGGAAAAAGCGGCTTCGCTCACGGACGCGCCGGCCTGGCAGCTTCCCTGCGCGGCTACGAAGCGATACTCAGGCAGGAGCCGTCGGCGCAATCGAAAACGATGGAAGAAGCCCTGACAGCGGAAAAAGCAGGCAAGCTCGACGACTGGTACAAAGAGCGATACGACAAAAAGCCCACGAAGAAGTCGTAGGCGAAGACGAAGGCATTCGTGTTCTAGAGCGTGTGTAGATACGCCATCACTTGCTGCAACTCCTGCTGGTCAAGCTGCCCGCCGAATGGGGGCATCATACCTCGGCCGCGAACGATGCTTTGCATCACGTGCTCATCCGTCGCGGTGAGCCCGCTGGGCAGGTGGGGCTTCTGGTAGAGCTTCTTCAGCCCCGGTCCCTTGTTCCCGCTGGAGGAATATGCGGGATGGCAATTGAGACAGTAAATGTTGAAGACCTTGCGTCCGCGAGACTGCTCGGGGTTCAGTCCCAATTCGGCATCGGTCATCTTGGCGGGATCTTTGCCGCAGCCGGACAGCAGTCCGGCTACTGCCATCATCAGAAGAATGGACGCTATTCGGCTCAAGTGACTATTATGTCTGTAGCGTAGCGTTTTGCAAACCCCTTGGAGAAAGTTACTGCTGCGAAAGTCCATGCCGGTTGATATCAAGCGCGCTTATGACAAGCCTTCTCTCTCTGACGGCCAGCGTGTGCTGGTGGATCGGCTCTGGCCGCGTGGAATCAAGAAAGAGAATGCCCGCATTGACCATTGGCTGAAAGAGCTTGCCCCGTCTGACGGCTTGCGCAAGTGGTTCCACTCCAGCGCAAACTGGATCATTTTTAAGAAGCGTTACTTCAAAGAGCTGAACACGCCTCAAGCCTCAGCCGATCTGGAAACCCTGTATGGACTATTGTTCGAATACGAGCGCGTGACGCTGGTCTATGCGTCGAAAGACTCTGAACGCAACAACGCTGTGGCGCTTAAAGAGCTTCTGGACGGAATGAAGAAGCCGCCTTCCAGCAGCGGGCCAGCCAGAGCCATAGCGGTGCCGCGACGCATGGCCAAGAGGCGTTCGGGCTGATGATTCTTCGTCCGCTCGATCCCATCCCCGCCACCAGCACTGATTTTCTGCCGGCGTGGAGCGTAGTGGAGCAATCACAACGCCCGTTCACCAATGAATGCTGGATGGTCACGCAGCCCTCTCACGCCGCGTTGGCGAGCGAATTCGCCGCCCGGATGACCGGCGTGAACCTGCCCAACCTGGATGCTCCCGTAATACGCGCGATTGCCCTTCACGATGCCGGCTGGGGCATGCCTGACGCGCAGGCAATCATACAGAGCCGGTCTGTGGGCCAGGGCGCGCCACGGTCATTTGTTGCCTGCGGCGTGGGCGAGTTTGTAAACGCGTGGGAAAGATCGATTGATGTGGCGGCGTCTGCCAGTGCCACTGGTGGATACATTGTGAGCCGCCATTTTGAGCGGATCGCCAAAGCAAATTCCCCCAAGACTTCTGAAAGCGCCCACCCAGCGATGGAAAGCTTTCTCCAGAATGAAGCTGCAAGGCAAGCCAAGCTGGCCGCAAAGCAGGAACGCACACCTGAAGAATTGGAGACGCTCACTGATGTTTTACAGTTCTGTGATCTGCTCTCGCTTTATGTCTGTTGTGGTGCGCGGCAGAACGTAGAGTTCCCCGAGTACTTCGGCATCAAAGCGCGGCTGAGTATTGAAACCGATAGTTACAGGCTGGATCCCATCCTGATTGAGCCGGGAACGGCATTTGTTGTGGCGGCTTTGCGCCATCCTGCGACGAAAGAAGCTTCAGGGAAACAAATTGAGATCAGGATTGGGTAGCTTTGCAAAGTTCCGAGCGTGAGGAATCCCTACTCGCTCTACGCTTTCGGTTCAACTCGACGCTTTGTCCGCCGTGCAGGCAGCGGCCACTTCACGGCGTTCGGGATGTTATCTCATATTCCCATGATCGTGATGCTCATGCTCTGCTCCCGGCTTGTCCTTGAGCTGGCGCTCCACTGACCAGATTTCATCCGGCGTTTTCTCCCATGGATACATGTGTACCATCCAGCCAAAAACGTGTGGCATGAATGTACCGCCGGCGGCTTCGCAAGCTTCTTCTGTTGAGATGGAGCCGTTCAGCCCGAATTTGGCATCTTTGCGAAGGGCTTCAATCTCGTGGCCCTTGGGTGGCTTGCACATATTCACATGCTGGTGCCATTGCGTCATGCTGAGAGGGATTCGCTCGTCAAGCTGCTGCTCGCTGAAGCGCACCGGCGCAGTGTACATCGCCCCGATCAGCTTGTAATCGTCTCCACGCTTTTCATACAGAAGTGACGTTGGTTTGGTGGGATCAAAGCGGAAAGCTTCGCCAATAGCATTTTCATAATTCGTGAAGTGGTACATCTTCTGCGGAACGTTGGGCAGGAAGATCCTGAAACCTTCCGCAAGCGCCACTTTGTAGTCGCGATATTTTTCCAGCGCCGGACGCGCCTGCTCCACAACTTGTTCCGCCTTGGCTGCGTCGCCCGCGTGCACTGGGCGCAGCTCTGTCATGTGCATGTGCGCAGCCATGTGGTGCCCTTCATGGTCGTGGCCGTGCCCCATGGCCTCAGTGGTGGCATTCAACTCAACCTGGCCGGCGGGTGCTTGTTGACCCTGGCCGTGATCGTGCTCCTGGGCAAAAAGAAAAAGCGCTGCAAGACCGAGCGCTGCGGAAATCAAATATTTCTTCATGGCCATTTTCCCCGTGCAACAAACTAGCAAACCCGAAACAAACGCAAAAGTTACCTTCGGGTGGCTGAAAAGAACTTCAGGGATCTTCTAGGGTTAGTATGGGCCGGGAGGAAAGACCATGCAACGACTTTGTCATCGTATTGTAATTGCGGCACTTACGTCGCTACTGTTCATACCGCTTGGGATGCAGGCGCAGGATCAAAGCAAAGACCAAAGCAGCCAAACTGCAAATCCGCAATGGCAAGGACGCGCCGCCGCACAACGCCAGCGCCAGCACATGGCGATGCTGGCCGAAAAACTTGGCCTTACTGACGCGCAGAAAGCCCAGTTCCAGCAGATCAGCAGAGATATGTGGCAGCAGGGCAGGGCGATCCGGCAAGACAGTTCGCTGACCGACGATCAGAAGAAACAAAAGATGCAGGAGCTTCGGCAGCAATCGCACAAGCAGATGTTCAGCGTCCTGACGCCGGAGCAAAAAGAAAAGTTGAAGCAGATGCGTGAGGAGCACAAGAAAGAACAGGAGAAGGACAAAGCTTCCGGCAATCAGGCATCAGCCAAAAAGAAACCGGGTACTGCCGGTGACGATGACGATCCCTTTGCCGGCATGACCAGCGACGATGACGATGGCCCGGGAAACGGGGGCAGCGTTCTTTAAGGCGCGTTTAAGGAGTGTGCACCGGTTCTTCGTGCTCGAAGAGCGGCTTCCATGATTCGTCGAGTGAAACCCACTGGTCAAATTCCTGCCAGCTGGATTTCATCTCTGGAACGTGGAGCAGGCCGTGACCGTCAGAGCAAACCAGCTCCGTTCCCCACCAGTCCAGCAGCAGATAGCTGGGCGTCCCCACGGACGCCTCGTTGCCAAGCCGCCTCAGGCAGAAGCGGCAGCGGCGGCCCTGATCGTGCAATGACCAGGAGAGCGCCACCATCGCCGTGACAAGGAAAAGCCATGTGGCAAAAGGTCCGACCAGGGGATGGACTGACCCTGTGAGGATGATCGAGGCGCGTCCTGTAAATTCCAGGGAACCAACAAAGCACAGCGCCAGCAGCAGCAACGTTTTGAGCGAGAAGAAACCCCACCAGCGCAGCGTGTGACGCCAGCTCAGCTTCAGCTTGCGCGTCTTGGCGCCGCCCAGCCGGCTGCTGCCCAGTGCGATTCCGCCGAACAATGACAGCACGGTAAAAAACAAATATAGCTTTACGCCCTGCCGCGCGCGCGACACAAATGATTCAAGCTGCGGCTTTGAATATTCATTAATCTGGGCGAAGTGCCGGAACTCCTCTTGGGCTTCTGAAAGAGAAACATGCGGGCCCATGCGCAGAACCGCACCGGTCCGATCAGCGAAATTATTAGTGGCTTTGCCCCAGCTTGGCAGCATCCAGACAGATACTTCAGGGAAGGTGAATACAAAGCTCTCCGGAAGCACGCCGATCACGATGCCAGGCCGGTCGTCCACGGAGATCGTCTTGCCCACAATGTTGCGATCTGAGTTGAGTTGCGCCTCCCACAGGCGATGGCTAATCACCACGCAGCCTGGACAACTCGTTTCATCGGCTGGCGTGAAGAGTCGGCCCCTCGCGGCGTTGTTGCCCAACAGGTCAAAGAAGTTGGGCGATACGCGAGCGCTGAAGTCATTGATCTGATCATGGCCGAACCTGAGCGAGACTGGA
>JASLFF010000469.1 GCA_030150795.1 Terriglobales bacterium
GCGGCAGGCAAACTGGCTCTGGGTTCACGATCTCTCCATGCCGGATCCGCTGCACATCCTGCCGATCATCATCATCGTGGCCATGTTTGTGCAGCAAAAAAATGCGCCGCAGGGAGGCATGGACCCGGCGCAGCAGAAGATCATGGCTTTTATGGGCCCGCTCATGTTTGGCGCCTTCAGTTGGGCAATGCCCGCCGGACTCTCTATTTACCTGGCGCTCAGCACGCTGCTGGGCTGGGCGCAACAGATATTCATTAACCGCTCTGAACTGGGCCAGCAGGTCAAAAAAACCATTGAAAAACGAAACGCACGCAAGCGTTAAAGCCGTAAAGCTGTAAAATTCCCCGGGGAGTTTGAACGACAAATGCTGCAAGACAAAGTCGCAACCGCAAAAAAGATCGATGCATTCCTGAAGAACATTATTTCTTCAGGCGCGTTCAAATTGAAATACCGCATCACGGTAAATCCTCCGGTAACGGATGCCGAGACGCCGGACATCCTTGTGGAATTTGCCGGTCCGGACAGCCAGCTGCTGCTGGAGCGCGGCGGCGAGGTCCTGCGCGCTTTTGAAGTCCTGACGCATGAAACGCTCCATCTTCATGCAGAAGACCATGACAAAGTGAGCTTTGATTGCAAAGGCTACCGCGCCGCCCGCCAGCAGGAATTGAAGCTGGCCGCCCAGGTAGCGGCAGATCGCGTACTGCAGAGCGGATTGCCTTATTCGTTTGCGCCTATGTCATCGCGCGAGCGTCGCCTGATTCACCTGGCCTTTCGCGACCACGCGGCCCTCTCAACCCAGAGTGAAGGCGAAGGCGGACGCCGGTATGTGGTGCTTTATCCAAAAGATTACAAGCCGGCGCGGCCACGCCGGTAACGATCTTCGTCTTTTAAATCAACCCCCAGAGTCAGTCCACATTCAGCTATGATGTGCGAGAATCGCTCACCCGTGGCACATTCTCATAAGGGTGTGCAGAACCCCTTGACGGGATTGGAGCGGATTGAAAACCCAAGTGACAGGAAAATAAAAAATCTTATGTCTACAACCGTGACGATGATCGGTGATGTTCCTATCTTTGGATTGCTTGACGACGAAGAGCGCGAAGCGCTTGCCCAGATGATGAATACCCGCGACTTCAAAGCAGGGCAGACCATTTTTCACAACGGCGATTCTGGGGGCGAAATCTTTATTCTCCGTTCCGGCCGGGTTGAAGTCTTCATTGAAAACACGGAAGGGCAAAAGATTGTTGTTTCTGAAAATGAGAAGGGCGACGTGATCGGCGAGCTCTCATTTCTTGATGGCGGCTCGCGAACCGCTACCGCCATGGCAGGAGAAGACACGGAAACGCTGGTCATGCATCGCGACCGACTGCTCGAATTTATTGACAAGCATCCGCACGCCGCCATGGATTTGCTCACCGCCGTGGGCCGCCGCCTGCGCGCCACCGACGAGCTTCTACGGACGCAGGTTTCCCGCAATCCCAACCTGGAAGAAGAGGAAATGCTGACTTTTGGCCAGCGCATCGCGGACAAAGTTGCTTCGTTCGGCGGCTCATGGACTTTTATCATCATCTTTGCCGTCATACTTGCCATTTGGGTCATTCTTAATTCCACGGCGCTGCTCAGAAACCACTTCGATCCGTATCCATATATTTTGTTGAATTTATTTTTGTCGATGATTGCGTCCGTGCAGGCGCCCGTGATCATGATGTCGCAAAATCGCTTATCGTCAAAAGACCGGTTGAAGTCAGACCTGGATTTTGCGGTGAACTTGAAGGCCGAGTTGGAAGTGGCGCATCTTCACCGCAAAGTCGACCATATTTATGAGCGGATAGAGGACCATTTTGCGCGGCTGGAACGGAAGAGCAGCAATTAGCAACCGGCAAATAGCTTTCTTCTGAAATCCCGAACCTGCGACCACACTGAGGTGGAGTTCTCTTGAGATCGCAAATGAAAGCGGGTGGGGATCCCCGCGGCACTGAAATCTGAAGGTTCGTGATTTCTCGTAGCTTGCTCAAAGGCGATCCTATGAGAACATCGTAGCTATATGGATCCCTCCCCTTCGGCAAGCTCAGGGTCGGGATTTCAGCAAACAAGCTAATTGCTCCTGTATGAACCTCGACGACACCATCGTCGCAATTGCCACGCCGCCGGGCCGCGGCGGCATTGGCGTGGTTCGCCTGGCCGGCCCGGAAACCCGCACCATCGCCTGCTCCATGCTTCGATTGAAACATGAGATTGCTGCAGGCCGGGCCGTGTTTGGCGAAGTGATTGAGCCTTCGACCGGCGAGCGTATTGACGAGGCAGTGGTCACGTTTTTTGCCAAGCCGCATTCTTACACCGCCGACGATGTCATAGAAATTTCCGCGCATGGCGCGCCTGTTGTCTTGCGGCACATTGTGGAACTGGCTACAAGCCGCGGTGCGCGTCTGGCCGAACCAGGCGAGTTCACCATGCGCGCTTTCCTGAATGGCCGTATTGATCTAACGCAGGCTGAGGCTGTCCGCGACCTGATTGAGTCACAAACGCTCTTCCAGGCAAAAGTCGCGGCGCAACAGCTGGAGGGATCGCTTTCACGCAGGCTGCAGCCGATCAAGCGCAAGCTGGTGGAATTGGTGGCAACGATGGAAGCCGGTATCGACTTTGCTGAAGACGACGTTTCGGTGCTGCCGGCCGCTGAGATTCTGTCTCGACTGGAAGAAGTGCAAAGGCCGCTGGAACAGCTCCGCGCATCGTTTGCTTACGGCAAGATCGTGCATGAAGGCCTGACATTGGCAATTGTGGGGCGACCCAATGTTGGCAAGTCAAGCCTGTTCAACCGGCTGGTGGAGCGAGAACGAGCCATTGTGACGGCCACGCCAGGCACCACGCGCGATCTGGTGACGGAAACGGTCGCGCTTGGCGGCATTCCCATCAAACTCGTCGACACAGCAGGCATTCGCCATTCCACAGACGAAGCTGAGAGCATCGGTATTCGAAAATCCTATGAGGCGTTAAGCGAGGCCGACCTGGTGCTGGTGGTGCTGGACAGTTCTCAGGAACTTGTGGCCGAAGATCGCGAGTTGCTGGCCATCGGCGAGAAGCGTCGTGCACTGGCCGTCGCCAACAAATCTGATCTTGCGCGAGACGGCCAAAGTCAGGTTGCCAACTTGCAAGTCTTCAGGACATCGGCTGTGACAGGTGCAGGGATCGAAGAACTGCGCGCGGCGATTCTTGAACAAGTCTCCGGCCACGCAGTCGGCGGCGAACAGGAAACCGGCTTTCTCACCAACATCCGCCATCAGCGACTGGTGGAAGAGTCGCTCGGCTGTATTGAAGCCGCAATCCATGCGGTGAAGGGGCATATCCCGCATGAAATGATCATGCTCGATCTTTATGGCGCGCTGCGCCCGCTGGACGCGATCACCGGCGAGACCACCACCGACGACATTTTGAATCTAATTTTCAGCAGTTTTTGTATTGGAAAGTGACGAGGGGCTGAGTCCCACGTATCTAACTTATGCTCAGCAATTTCACCGCAGGCCTCTCTTTGCAGAATTCGGATTGCGGTAAAATCAGTGCGCAAACTCTTCCGATTCGAAGAAGGGAATCCAGTTTCCTGATTGAAATGGCACTGACACTTAATTCCGAAAAGGCTCTTATTTTTCGAATCGTGCATAGAGACAATTTGCCTTGGCTTCTCGATCATGGGTTGCAGGCGCCTAACGGACACTGTTTCGATCCGAACCATCGCAACATTGGGAATCCCGACCTGATCGGCAAACGGAATCAGCGTTTTGTTGCTGTGGGTCCAGGAGGGACATTGAGCGACTATGTACCCTTTTATTTCACCCCGTTTTCGATCATGATGTACAACATACATACAGGATATAGCGTACCGCACGTTCCAAATGAGGAAATATTGATTCTGGTTTCATCGTTTTTCAAGGTGGCGGAGCTCGGCATTCCCTTCGTATTCACTGACGAGCACGCTTTTCTAAAAACTGCAAGCTTCTTCACGAGTCAGGAAGATCTCGTTCGGATAGACTGGCAGCTGTTGAACAGCCGACTCTTCAAGCATGATCCGGATGATCCTGGAAAAAAGGATCGTTACCAGGCGGAAGCTCTCGTTTGGAAGCATCTTCCCATTCAAGCCCTGCTCGCAATTTGCAGTTATACCGATCAAGTTAATCAGTGGGTA
>JASLFF010000472.1 GCA_030150795.1 Terriglobales bacterium
GGCTTTCCTTCATGAACCAGTCTTGGCAACAGCAGGGAAAGTTCATTGTTCCAATAGACCTCTTCAGCCTGCGCCAGATCGGCCAGATCGGCCAAAGTTTGCCGGATTGCCGGGTTGAACTCTCGCTCAAGCAAAGGGAGCAGCGTATGCCGGACGCGGTTGCGGGTATGGCCAAGGTCCAGATTGGACGAATCTTCCCGCCAGCATTGGCCCCTTGTCTTTAGATACGCTTCAACTTCGCGCCGAGTGGTGGCTAGCAAGGGCCGGACCAGATGTTTTGCCGCCTGGGCCGGTGCAATGCCGGTCAGCCCACGTGTTCCAGCGCCCCGCAGAATTCGCATCAGAACGGTTTCCGCCTGATCATCCAGCGTGTGCGCCGTGGCGATCTTGTCCACTTTATTTTGTTTGATCAGCTCCGTGAACCATTCATGCCGCAACTCGCGAGCAGCCGTCTCTAGGCTGATCTTGCTCTCGCATGCGTGTTGCGGGACGTTTCCGGAGCCAGAATAAAAATCCAGTTCAAGCTTCGCAGCCAGCTCTTCGACGAACGCCTGATCTGCATCCGCCTCAGCACCGCGGATTTGGTGATGAAAATGGGCCGCCGAAAGCACGATGCCCAGCTCTTCACGCAGCTCAGCAAGCAGGCACAGCAGCGCCACTGAATCGGCGCCACCGGAACAGGCGGCCGCTACCCGCTCTCCCGGACGGAGAAGTTGCTGTTCGCGGATGTATTTGAGGACTTTTTCCAGCATTGGCGACTAAACAAACACTTCGTACCATTGTGAAATAATTGGTGGCCTATGTACAGGAAACCTGTCAGTCTCAAGCGCCGGGCCGTATACAGTTTTGGCTTGGGCTGCGGAATATTTCTCCTCGGCGTCACCCTCAGAGCGCTGCTGGACAGCCTGGGCGTGAGCGGCGTGCCTGCCGCAATCGATGACCTGCTGATCGGCATTCTTGCCGGAGTCCTGGTATTCGCCTATGAGCGCCACCAGCACAAGCTCATTCTTGAAAAGATGCGCGTAATTTCTGAGATGAACCACCACGTCCGCAATGCGCTCCAGCCGATCATGTATTCGCCATATTTGCAAGAACAGGCGGAGCAAGTCAGGACTATTCAGGAAGGAACCCGCCGCATTGAATGGGCGCTGCGAGAAGTGCTCCCCGGAGACGATGTGGCTGCGCCGGGCCCCAAACCGCCAGGCTCTGAATCGAAGTCCGCAGCTTAGCAGTGGCGGCTGGTCCACTAAGGGCCGACTACAGGCAAAGTTGCTATACTTTTTACCCCGTATGAAGGTTACCGTCATCATCCCCGCGGCCGGACTTGGCACCCGCATGGCGCCCGCCGGCAAAAAAGGCGTACCCTCCAAGCAGTTTTTTGAGATCAGCGGGACGCCCATTGTGATCCACACACTGCGCGTCTTTGCGCGCAACCAGCAGATCAGCCAGATTGTGGTGGCGCTGCGCAAAAATGAGATGGAGCGCTTCACCCGCCAGTTGGAAAAAGAGAAGCTGGCAGAAAAAGTGAAAGTGGTGGAAGGCGGCGAACACCGGCAGGAATCCGTGGCCAACGCGCTGGCGCAGCTCAAGGCTGCCGCCGATGACATTGTGCTGGTGCATGACGCTGTGCGGCCCTTTGTGGACGATGAAATTATTGCCAACGTGATTCATGAAGTGGAGAAGCACGGTGCCGCCATCGCCGGATTGCCCGCCGTCGATACCATTAAGCAGGTCGAGCGCGCGGCGGAAGGCGCAATTATTACTTCGACCATCCCGCGTGAACGAATCGTGCAGGCGCAGACGCCGCAGGGATTTCGCTACGAACTGATCAAGCGCGCTTTTGACAGCGCCGCCGCTGACGGCTTTACCGGCACCGACGAAGCATCATTGGTAGAGCGCCTGGGAGAAAGCGTGTGGGTGGTGATGGGATCAGCAAGAAATATCAAGATCACCACGCCCGCGGACATGGAACTGGCGGAGTACCTGATGCGTTTTACCACTGATTCACACTGATGACACTGATCGAAAATGGCAATTGACTCCAATTACAAACATTCTGAATTGACCGATATGGTCATTGGCGTCTTCTATGATGTCTACAATGAATTGGGCTTCGGCTTTCTCGAATCCGTCTATCGCAATTCATTGCGTCTCGCGCTGTTGGAGAAGGGCTTGTCTGTTGAGCAAGAAGTTGCCGTATCCGTATTTTTCCGCGGCCACAACGTTGGTGATTTCCGCGCCGATTTAGTGGTGAACGAAACCATCCTTCTGGAACTCAAGACTGCTGAGCAGATCGTTGCCGCTCATGAATCACAGGTATTGAATTATCTTCGATCAACTGCGCTAGAGCTTGGAATCATTCTCAATTTTGGTCCGAAGCCGCAGGTCCGTCGCTTGCTGTTGGACAATTCGCGAAAACATGCCAGAACCCATCGCGCGGGAGGATCTTTTTGATGCTTTTCAGATCAGTGTTATCAGTGGAAATCAGTGGTAGAAATTTATGAGAATCGGTTATGGATGGGACTCTCACGAATTTCAAACCGGCGTCCCTCTAAAGATTGGCGGCGTGGAACTGCCTCACAACAAAGGTCTCGCTGGACACTCTGACGGAGACGTTCTTCTCCACGCCATTACTGACGCGCTGCTGGGAGCGGTAGCGGCGGGCGATATCGGCAGCTACTTTCCGCCGACCGATCCCAAGTGGAAAGGCGCTGACTCGGTCATCTTTCTTGAAGAAGCGCTGAAGCAGGTGCGCCTTGCCGGATACAAAGTGAGCAACGTCGATTCCACGCTCATTCTGGCCGAGCCCAAGATCGTTCCTCATGCCAAGAAAATTCAGGCCCGCGTGGCTGAATTGCTAGGCGTGAAGCCCGACCAGGTCGGGATTAAGGCAAAGACTCCGGAAGGCATGGGCACGGACAATGCGGCGATCGCCCATGTGGCGGTGCTGCTGGAAAAAGCGAAATGAAACCGATTGCTACTGTGGGGTTCCTGCTGTGCCTAATGCACTCTTTGTACGCTCAGAAGGCCATAGGCCGCCCCAGATTCAGTGACTATCCTGTCCGCCAGATTTATCATGGCAAGCCAGCCGCTCCGATCCTAAACAAGGATCAACGTTGGTATAGGACTGTAATTCGCGAAGGAGCAAAGTCCAAAGTTGAATTCGCTGGTCACTACACCGTCCCGGTTTTCGGTTGCGGGGCCGGATGCGCTGGTTTCTATATCGTAGATTCAATCAGTGGGAAAGTGTATGACGGGTTTACAGTGGCCGAGTCGGATGCCTGGATAATCAGACCGGGCAATGAAAATACCCGGCGAATGGAATTTCATCCAAACAGCCGATTGTTTCGCGTCACAGGCTGTCCCGGTGAGACGAATTGCGGTTTCTACGATTACGAGATGGTAGAGGGAGCAGGTCTTAAGCTTATCCGCAAGAAACTATTCCCAAGAGAGTTCCAGTAACCGCTTTTCCAGTTCTCTTGTTTCCGGCCCAGCTCTGCTGCTAACCTAAGCTGCCTCGTCGAGTCAAAATCATTTCACTTCCGGTTGGTGCCTATGAAGAATTCCCTTGTCCGTCTTTTCCTGATCGTTGCTCTTTTCAGTTGCGTTGTCAGCGCGCACGCCTCGGGCCCGTTGCTCATGCAGAAGCCCACGCTTTCTAAAACGCACATTGCGTTTTCCTATGCGGGTGACCTGTGGCTGGTGGCCCGTGAAGGCGGCGAAGCACGGTTGCTGACCAGCGGCGAAGGCACCAAGACCGATCCGGTTTTCTCACCGGACGGCAGCATGATTGCTTTCTCCGGCGACTATGACGGCAACGTGGACGTTTATGTAATGCCGAGCGAAGGCGGCGTTCCGCGGCGGCTCACGCACCATCCTGCGGTGGATGAGGTTGTCGGGTGGTCGCCCGATGGCAAGTCCGTTCTGTTCCGCTCCACGCGCAACAGCTATTCACGCTTCAACCGGCTGTTTACGGTTTCGCTTGAAGGCGGATTGCCGCGTGAACTGCCGCTGCCAACGGCGGAATTCGGAGCGTTCTCACCTGACGGGAAGCACATCGCTTATGTTCCAGTGGACAACACCCGCAGGCTTTCTGCCATTGGATGGAAGCGCTACCGTGGCGGCAAGGCGTCTCGCGTGTGGGTCGCAAACTTGTCTGACCTCAACCTCGACCAAGTGCCGCGCGAAACTTCCAATGACGGCAATCCGATGTGGGTCGGCGGCAAGGTTTATTTTCTTTCCGATCGTAATGGTCCGTTCACGCTATTCTCTTACGATCCCAAAGACAAGAAAGTTGAGCAAGCGCTGGCCAGCAACGGCTCTGACATCAAGTCGGCCTCGGCAGGACCCGGAGCGATTGTCTATGAGCAGTTTGGCTCGCTGAATCTTTTTGATCCCGCGACGGGCAAGTCCAAAGCAGTAGCCGTGACTGTGCCGGCCGACCTGCCAAACGTCCGCCCGCACTTTAAGAAAGTCGATAATGAAATAGCCTCGGCCACGCTCTCGCCCAGCGGCGCGCGCGCAGTCTTTGAAGCTCACGGAGAAGTGCTGACCGCGCCAGCGGAAAAGGGTGACATCCGCAACCTGACGAACACGCCGGGAGTGATGGAGCGCGACCCTTCGTGGTCACCTGACGGCAAATGGATAGCCTATTTCTCTGATGAGTCCGGCGAGTACCAGCTCTGCCTGAAAAACCCTGATGGTATGGGAGAGGCCAGAAAGATTGCGTTGGGAACCCCATCGTCTTTTTACTATGAACCCATCTGGTCGCCGGACAGCAAGAAAATTGTTTTCAGTGATAAACGGCTCAACATCTGGTATCTCGATCTGGCCAAGGGCACTCCGGTAAAAATTGACACCGATACTTACGATGCGCCGCAGCGTACGCTTGATCCTGTGTGGTCGCCAGACAGCCGCTGGGTTGCTTACTCCAAAACTCTCACCAGCCACATGCACGCCATCTTTGCTTATTCGCTCGAACAGGCAAAGAGCTTGCAACTGACAGACGGCCTGAGCGATGCGCGTTTTCCCGCTTTTGACCAGAAAGGGCAGTATCTTTATTTCACGGCCAGCACAGACGTAGGCCCAACAACCGGCTGGCTCGATCTTTCCAGCATCAACCGTCCAATAACGCGCAGTGCTTATCTAATGGTGCTGCGCAAAGACCAGCCTTCACCGCTTGCGCCTGAAAGTGACGAAGAAAAATCCGCCGCTGCAGACGATTCCAAGCCGGATGCCGATAAATCTCCCAAGGCTGAAGACAAACCGGATCAAGAGCCCGGCAGCGCAGAAGAAAAAGCCAAAGCGCAGGACGCGCGCGCCGCACGGTCAGTGAAGAATGAAGGCGTGGTAGTGCGGATTGATGCGGAAAATATCAGTCAGCGTATTGTGGCCATGCCCATTCCATCGCGAGATTACAGCAAGTTGGTGGCAGGCAAAGCCGGAACGATCTTTTTGATTGAAGATTCGCCGCGTCCCGGTTCCGACCAGCTGAATACCTTGTGGCGTTTTGATCTCACCTCGCGCAAGCCGGAAAAGCTGATGGAAGGCGCGAATGACTTTAGCGTCTCGTTCGATGGCAAAAAGATGCTTTACAGCAAAGGTCGACGCGAGAATAGGAAGTGGTTCATCAGCTCGGCCACAGCTCCGGCGCGTGGTGAAGGCGGCCCCGCAGCAACCAAGCCGGAAACACCAATGGCTTTAACGAAAATGGAAGTGCGCGTCGATCCCAGAGCGGAGTGGAAGCAGGAATACAACGAAGTTTGGCGGATTGAGCGCGACTTCTTCTACGATCCCAATCTGCACGGCCTGGATCTGGCCGCCACCAAAAAGCAATATGAGCCATATCTGGAGAATGTGGGCAGCCGCATTGACTTCAGCTATCTGCTGGCAGAGATGCTGGGCGAACTCACCGTGGGCCACATGTATATCCGCACGCCTCCGGAGCCGCCTGCAGAACAGGGCAAGGTGGGACTGCTGGGCGCAGAATACACGGTTGAAAATGGCCGCTACCGGTTCCAAAAAATCTATCAGGGCGAAAACTGGAACCCGCAACTGCGCGCGCCGTTGACGCAGCCGGGGGTCAACGTCCAGGAAGGCGAGTACCTGCTGGCGGTGAATGGCCGCGAACTGCGCGGGACAGACGAGATCTTTGAGCTGTTTGAAGGCACAGCAGACAAATCAACGGTGCTCAAGGTTGGTTCGGCGGCGGATGGCAAAGGCGCGCGCAATGTAACCGTTGTGCCGATTGAAACTGAAGCCGCGCTGCGCAACCGCGCGTGGATTGAAGGCAATCTGCACAAAGTCGACAAGCTGAGCGGCGGACGGCTGGCATACGTCTATCTGCCAGACACCGGCTTTGGCGGCTACACATCATTTAATCGCTACTTCTTTGCCCAGGTCGGGCGTGAAGGTGCGGTGATCGATGAACGCTTTAACGGCGGTGGATCGGCGGCGGACTATGTGATCGATTATCTGCGCCGGCCGCTGCAGAACTACTGGCTCACACGTGAAGGCCAGGACTTCACCACGCCCGTGGGAGCAATCTTTGGGCCGAAGGCTATGATCATCAACATGTATGCCGGTTCCGGAGGCGATGCGCTGCCGTGGTATTTCCGCGATGCCAAACTGGGGCCGCTTGTGGGCACACGGACATGGGGCGGCCTGGTGGGAATCTATGACTATCCCGCGCTCATGGACGGAGGCGGAGTCACCGCGCCGCGCGTAGCTTTTTACAATCGCACCGGAGACTGGGACGTGGAGAACCACGGCGTTGCGCCCGACTATGAAGTTGAACTAACGCCGAAGGACTGGGCCAGCGGACATGATCCGCAGCTTGAAAAAGCGGTGGCGCTGGTGATGGATGCGCTGAAGAAGAATCCGTTGCCGGTAGCCAAGCGTCCGGCATTCCCTAATTATCATAACCAACCGGAGCAAGGAGTGCCGGCGGCAGGGCACTCAACTTCAGGCAAGAAAAGATAACTGCAAGTTTAAGAAGCCGGGGCCTTGTCGAAAGACAGGGCCTTTTTTGTAGTCATGTAACTTTCCTGGAGGATGAACGTATAAAGGAAACTATGGGAAACAGATCAGCAGGTTATTGGATTCTTGTGGCAATCGCGATCGGCATGGCCGTGGCAGGCTTTGTGGCGAGGTCATCGCCTGATCCGCAGAGGCATGCCATGGCGCAGTACCTTGGCTGGGGAGCGATTGCCTTGCTGGTTATTGCGCGCTTCTTCTTCAGAAAGAAACCAGATACGACTCCGCCGATGCCCAGGGATTAAAGAAAAGCCAGAGTGCAGAGCGCGCGTGTTAGTAAATAGAGAACCAGATCCGCCCGGATTCAATCAGCGCGATAAAGATGCCGATGATGAAATACAGGTTCTGAGCTGTGGAATCACTTGGCGGCGCCGGCAGGTGGACACCGCGGCTGCGGAAGAATCCATCCAGTTGCCGTTCCTGCTGCATCATCATGGTCGCCAGCGGGCGATGAAAGACAGCAATGGCCACTCCCAACAGCAGTCTGGTGATTTCTACGATCATAGGGATGTAGTCTAAGCATGCCATCACAGCGCGACAATCAGTAGAAAAACCTAGTTAAAGGCGCAAAACTGGTGCCGAACGGCCAATATCGCATGTTAGAATTGGGTCTAGCCCTTCCCCCATGAATGCTGACCTGCAAAGACTCATCGAACTGGAAAAAATTGATCGGGAAGCCCTTCGCCTTACCGAAGAAGTAGCCAGCCTGCCCCGGCGGGTGGCAGCCATTGAGGCAAAGCTGGCAGAGCACAAATCCGCTGTGGAGCAGGCCAAAACCCGCGTTAAAGCCAATGAAACCAGCCGCCGCCAGAATGAAGCCGATATCAAGGGCTTCCAGGAAAAAATTGCCAAGTACCGCAGCCAGTCTTCCAGCGTAAAGACCAATGACGAATACCGCGCCCTGATGCATGAAGTGGAGTTCGCGGAAAAGCAGATCAGCGGCTGCGAAGACAAAATACTCGAGCTGATGATCGGCTTGGAAAATGAAGAAAAAGCCCTCAAAGTTGCGGAAGCAGAATTAAAGACTGAAGCTGCCGACGTGGAGAAAGAGAAGGCTGACGCGCGTGTCCGCACTGCGGAAGACGAAAAGCTTCTGGTGGGACTCAAAGGCAAGCGCGACGAGTTGCGCGCCGGAGTGGATTACAGTGCCCTGGCCCATTATGACCGTGTGATGCGGCAGCGCAAATCAGCCCTGGCAGAGGCCCGCGACCAGAAATGTATGGCCTGCTTTGTGATGCTCCGTCCCCAGACATGGCAGGAGATCCGCACCAACGAACAGATCATTACCTGCAACTCCTGCGGCCGCATTCTGTACTTTGATCCGGCCAGCGAACCGGCAGCTCCGGAACCGGCAAAAAAGAAGTCAAAAGCTCGAGCGGTTGAAGCGGAAGCTGAAGCTGAGCAGCCCGAGCAGGAAACTCCGCAGGAAACCACACCAACGCAGTAGGCCTACCTTTCTTATATGCTGATTGCCTAATGGCAAACGGTCTCGCGAGAAAAGTGATTGTCAATGAACGCGCCGCCAAACGGCTGCGCGAGGGCCATGTTTGGGTCTACGCCTCGGACGTGCTCAAC
>JASLFF010000530.1 GCA_030150795.1 Terriglobales bacterium
CGGCTGGCCATGCCATGGTCAAAACGGATGCTCTGGGAAACTTCCTGCTGCGCGATCTGCCGGCAGGTGATTTGACCGTGACGTTGGTCCCCATAAAAGAATTACCACCGGGAATGAAAGTCCCCACCGGTCAAGTTAAATTGCCGCCAGAGCCGATTCAGGTGCAGGGCGCAACCATCGTGATCAGCAATCCGGAACTGGCGCCCTATCTGGTAGACGCGCCGAAACAGTAAGCCATCTGCCTGCTAGTGTTTTCCGTGAAATAAGAAGAAGAGTTCAATCAACAGGATCAGGACCACGATAAATTCCAGCAAGAATGCGCGCGCCTGATGGAACTCTTCGATCATGAAATCGTAGAGTTCGTCAGCGGTATGCAGCTTTTCCTGCACAAGGGCCTGATAGTCCGTAACGCCAATCTTGCCGGCGCAAAGCTTATAGACGCGGGCAAAAAACATATCGCCTACAAACTTAAGCGCATTATTGGTGCGCTCAGTGAGTTCGGTTACGTCCAGCAGCATGGTGCGGAGCCGCGCGGCGGCCGACCCCATGCGCCATCGAAACAGAAGGCCTTTACGGTTTTCCGCGAGATCGTAAACGCGCTCAAGTTCGCGGGTCAAAATTTCGTCATAGTGCCGGAACTGCAGGAGCTGTGAGTTGGCATATTCCAGTAGCCTGATTGTGGGCTCGCCGCCTGCGGGCGTATCGAAAATAAAAGCTGCATTCCATCCGGCAACAATGAGGTCATTGGGGTAATAGGACATGTAACCCTGGAGCACCTCAGTGCGCTCCTGGTCAGCCAGAGGGGTCAGTTCTCCGCGGACAATCTGGCTGATTTCTCTACCATGCTCCTGCAAAACAGCCGCGCCATTTGTATCGCCGCCGACAGAGTGCAGATGAATTACGGCGTAGTCCTCGCTGAGCCAGTTTGCATAAGGCTTTACCAGCGCCGCGTGAACCGTCTTTAAACGTTCGCGGATCGTGTTGCGGCATAGCTCGTCAAAAACCGTGCCTGAAACCCAGATGCCGGCGAGTTGCTGAAGTTCCTCCCATGAGCCGGAAAATGCAAAGCGCAGCAGCACACTTACAACGCCGTAATCGTAATACTGGAGCGTAACCTCAAACCGTTGGCCGGTGGAAAGAGAGAGCGGCGGCAAAGGCTCAATCACCGGAGGCCGCTCAAACCGCACATGTGCGGGCGTCGACGATTTGAATGTTGTCGAGAGTGGTGTGCCACCCGTGAGAGGCGGAAGATCGGAGAGCCTGATCTCCTCGGCAATGTCATATAAATTTAAAACGACGATCGAGCCTTGAAGGTCAGCCATGCTTCCACCGTTTAAGCAGATAGTTTACCTGCCAGACTGGATTCAGCGAATGGCGCTGCGCTATTTCGGCAGGATCGTGACGGTGCGTACCTGCTCCTGCTGGATTGTGTTGTTGCCTGAGTCCACCAGCATGGGGCGCATTTCTTCGATTACCGAAAGTTCTTCATGCTGCGGATTCAGGTTGTAAGTGACCGCCGCGCCGTCTTTTTGATCCCTGTCTTTATCCTTGTCCTTGTCATCCTTGTCCTTGTCTTCGTCTCGATGATGGACGGCGGGGACCACGTTCACGTCAATACGCAGGTTGGCTTGTGCTCCGTTGCTATGGATTCGCGCGTTTTGAGCGGAAAGCGGCAAACTCAAGGACGTTGCGAGTAATACGAATCCGATCCTGAGCGCCTGCATGCGGGGGAAATTGCTAGTGTTCATGCTAATAGTCTTCCTTCCACTCTGATTGCTGCGGATGGAACGGCGTTGTGTCTAGTTGCATATTTTTAAGCCTTGGTGTATCCGCCTAAATTACCTCAGCGGCTGAAGCCGCAGGTCTATGGCAGTCCTTACCGCAGACCTGAAGGTCTGCTCCACCCCGTCACGGGATACGTAAAGCTCAAGAACGTTGAAAACCTGGGTTCGGAGACGGAATACATGGCCCAGATGAGAATGGCCCGAACAACCCTTGAGAATGCGCCAGCCTGCAAAAAACCTAAAACCTTACCGCTGATAACGCTGATGGAACTGATTTACGCGGATCGAAAAATTCAATAGGAACTCTTGAATTGTAAATCCATGTCATCTGTGTTTATTCGTGGTGAGATTTGCTTTTTGTGCAAAGCAAAAGGGCGACTAATAATAGCTAAAACTGCAGCGTTGCGTCACCCGATTGGCACCTTTTCCAGCCAATGAGCGATATTCACGTTCCAGCCAAGCTCGCCGGCGATGGCCTGTTGAAGCCGGTTGGCGGCCGCAGGTTCGCCATGGACCAGGAAAGTTTTCTTCGGGGGCGCTTTGAACGTCCGCAGCCAGCCAAGAAGTTCCTCGGTATCGGCATGATCGCTGAATTGTTCCAGGGCGGCCACCTGGGCGCGGATGGGAACATCTGCAGAGAAAATGCGCACTGACTTTGCTCCGCTCTTGATGATCTCACCGCGAGTCCCCGGAGCTTGAAAGCCAATGAACAAGACCTGGTTGCGCGGATCGGGCAATCGCAACAGCAGGTGGTGAAGGATGCGTCCGCCAGTGACCATGCCGCTGGAGGAAACAATGATGCACGGATAACGGATCTCATTGATCTTCCGCGAATCCTCCTGTTTCGGCGCAAAATGGAATCCTGCCCAGTTCAGTGGCGAGCCATATTGCCGGACGAGCTTTCTTGCTTCTTCGTTGAACTCATCCTCATAC
>JASLFF010000827.1 GCA_030150795.1 Terriglobales bacterium
TGTTCACCCTCTGGACCAATCACGCGGACTTCCCGCGCGCGGATGCGCTCATTCATCTTAATAAAGCGTTTATCTATGCAATCCTCCTGAAACCTCCCGGCAAACTCACGCTTTTAGTGGAATTGCGGGGGGCGCCACACACATGTGGCAAAGACTTGAAAATTATAGCATGGGTGGAAGGCTTGCCACTGTCTGCTTCAGCGCTGTCTGCTGCGAACCTGCTTCCTGCGACCCGTTGTGGGAATTTTTTCTCCCGGCAAAATTACGTGAGCGGCAAGAAGCCTCTGCGGAAAGTCCCTGGGATTCAGCGTCACTAGGAAATCTGCCGCGCCCTGCTCGGAACATTGGCAGAACGGATCATCGCCGGGATCGGGAGAGATACCTGCTCCCGTCGCGATCGGAATGATCTCTCCTTCTACTTTTAAGAGATTGATGACTCTGCCGATGGTCGAGCGACGGACACCAAGGCGGGCCAAGACAGTTTTATATTCCAGAATGATTTCATCAGTAACAAGCCAAGTGAAAGTGCCGTTTTCGACCCAGTCTCGAAGCATGGTGGCGCTGGCGTTTTGAAGCGCGATCTGTGCGAGCTTAAAACCAGCAATTCCAGCGACCAGCACCGATGTGTCGACAACGCCTCTAGGCTGTTTTCGTTTTCGCGCTGGCAACGACTGTGATCTCCGGTAGTTTTTTGCGGGTTAAACTGGGTTTGCGAGTACCGGGAGCGCTCTTACGTACTTTCCCTATTGATAGCTTCAACGCTTCCAATATATCCACCTTCGGTCGTTTTCTGCGTGCCAGCATCTCTCGAGTCTCCCGGACCGTTTTTAGGATCTCTTCCTCGGAAACGTCTCTTATCTCAGCGGCAGCGGCTTCCAGGCTGCGCAAAAAGTCCTTTTTCCATCCCGCTCTTTTGCGGCCTCGAGGAAGGTCTCGGCTCACACTGGCGCGGGGCAATTGCTTTTTCAATTCCATTGCAAGCGAACGAAGGGGAATTCTGATTTCCACAGCATCGGTGCCGCTGGCCGGGCGCGAACTAAGGGAAACATCCTTCAATTCACTTAGCTTGTTACTGGACAAATTTTGCGAGAGCGCAGTGGTGAATTTTGCCAGGAGATCACTGGAGCTGCCCAGGCAATCTTTGAGATAAAAAGCAACTTTAGCCTGCAAAAGAAGTCTGGTGTCAAACCAGCAGACTCGGTCCCGTCGCGCTGGGCGCAGCACCCCGAATTGGACAAGGTTTTGCAGGTCTTTAGGTGATACACCCAGCACGGCACTGGCTTGCTTTAATTTGAGCCTGATATTTTGCATGAATAACCATCTAAAATATAGACTGTATATCGTGCGAAAACAAGAGAAATCGTTGGTTTCTGCAAGAGTGTTCTTCCATTGACGGTCTATGCGGTGCGGCTCGTCCGGCGTGACTGCCAGAGAAAGTCGAAGACTACGGGTGGAAGCTGCGGAGAATCCGGTTTTCAAACAGCGAGAGCGGCTTGTTCCGGCGCCACGGCCACCAGATCTTCATCGCCGACCTCTCCAATCTCGACTTTCATCCACTGATTTGCCTCATGTCGTCCGGAAATTGTGACCTTTAGGAAATTGTCACTCAGCGCTTCTGTCCAGCCATCGCCACCGGCCTGCAGCGTGATGACATCCAGCGTCTGTCCAACAAAGCTCTCGCGGAAGGCACGGTTCTTTTTCGCCGCTAGTTCACGCAGAATTCGATTGCGCTCCCGCGCCAAATTCACCGGAACCTGATTAGGCATGGCCGCTGAAGGCGTTCCCGGTCGCGACGAATATGTGAACACATGCAGATACGTGAACGGCAGATGCTCGATAAAGCTGCGGCTTTCTTCAAAAAGCTCATCGGTTTCGCCGGGGAAGCCGACCATCACGTCGGCGCCAATTGCTGCGTCCGGCATGGCCCCACGGATTTTTCTGATTTTTTCCGCGTAGTGCCACGGGCGGTACTTGCGATGCATCTTGCGCAGGATTCGGTCACTACCGGATTGCAGCGGAACATGCGCGTGCTTGGCGATGCGCGGCGAACCGGCAATTAGCGCAATCAGGTCATCGCTCCAGTCCATGGGTTCAACGGAGCTGATGCGAACTTTCTCAATCCCTGTGTGTTCGAGCAAAGCACGGACAAGCTGCTCAAACTTTTGTTGCGGCTGAAAGTCGCGGCCCCAGCGGCCAAGGTTGATGCCGCTGAGCACAATCTCGCGATAGCCCGCCGCAACCAGTGCATTGGCTTCTTCAACCACGCGGTCGAGCTTCATCGAGCGGCTTTGGCCGCGAACACTGGGAATAATGCAGAAGGAGCAGCGGTTGTCGCATCCATCCTGTACTTTGAGGTTAGGGCGCGTTTTTTCTGCGATGCTGTTGCCTGCGAAAACCGGAGCGGCAATCAGCTCAGTGTGGGCAAAGATGTCGCCTACCAGAGTGAAGGCAGGAGCAGAGAGCGCCACGGTTTCAAGAGAGACAAAATTCTGCAGTCCGCTTTCATGCAGCGTATCGTGCTCAAATCCATGCTCGCTGGAATCACTCTCAACGGCTTGAGCCAGGCGTTCTGGCTCTGATCCAGTACCGGCAGCGATCTCCGCGACGCGATGCTTATGAGAATTGCCAACCACCCAGGTCACGCCGGGCAGAGCAGCAATCTCTTGCGGGGCGCGCTGAGCATAGC
>JASLFF010000561.1 GCA_030150795.1 Terriglobales bacterium
AATTGAAAACGCGAGAGGACTGCTGAGCAAGAGTGATCCCGCCAGCAACTTCGTTGTTGGCGTGTTTGAGCACGGCAAGCTGATCGGCACAGCCGGTTTCTTCCGCCGCAAGAACAACAAAGAGCGACACAAAGGCCACATCTGGGGTGTCTATGTGCAGCCTGAATTGCGTGGCAAAGGCGTCGGCAGCGCCTTGATGAAAGAGATTGCCCGCCGCGCTCGCGAGCTCGACGGTCTGGAGCAAATCACGCTCGTGGCTTCCGCGAACCTTCCTGCACAACGCCTGTATAAAGCTCTGGGATTTGAAAGCTATGGAATCGAGCCGCATTCGCTCAAGATCGGCGATCAATATATTGACGATGTGCTGATGGTGCTCTGGCTGTAAAGCCTGCTCACCCCCACTTTGCGCTCAAAACATTTAAAGTGCACGTGCTCCGCTTCCTCTTTATAATGCTTGCATAGGTTCCGACCACATCCGGCCTGAGGAATACCTGGTCACTGTGGCGGCTCCTTGCTGAGAATGCAAGGACGAGGGTCTGGCGCGGAAACGCACGGGCCTCCCGTTTGGAAAGGAACCGAAACGCGCTTCGGCGTATTTCCCTCCTTTTCGTGTGTCCCTGCAAATCGATCTCATCAGCAAGCATTTCACTGTCGCTAGGATCGGCGAAGAAGCATATGCGGCTTCAGGACAAACACGGGCGCTATATCACTGACTTGCGCGTCAGCATCACTGACCGCTGCAATTACAAGTGCGTCTACTGCCGGACAGGGAACGAGGGCGCTCAATACTCTGAGCTTCCTTTTGCCGACTACCTGCATCTGGTGCGGATCTTCGTCAACTCTGGAATCGAGAAGGTACGGCTCACCGGCGGCGAGCCTCTCCTGCGCAACGGCCTGGTGGATTTTGTCCGCGACCTGGCTCAACTCCGAACGCTGGATGGTGAAAAGCTCGATCTGGCGATTACCACGAACGGCCACTTATTGTCCGAGCTTGTTCAACCGCTCAAGGATGCCGGCCTGCGCCGCGCCACTATCAGCATGGACGCCGTTGATCCTGAAAAATTCGCGCGCATCACGCGCGTTCCCAATGGCTATAACAGTGTGCTTGCCGGGATTCGTGCCGCCAAACGCGCCGGCCTGGAGCCGGTCAAGGTCAATTGCGTCCTTTTGCGCGGATTCAATGAAGATCAGATCGTAGAATTCGCTCGCTTCTCCCGTGAAGAAGGCGTGATCGTGCGCTTTATAGAATTCATGCCGCTGGAAGAAGATCGCGTTTGGTCGCCGGACGTAGTTGTCCCCATGGACGAAATCCTGGAAAAGCTCAACGAATTTCGTCCTGTACGCCAGCTTTCCAACCAGCTCAGCGAGACTGCGCGGCGTTATACGTTTGATGACGGTAAAGGCGAAATCGGAATTATCGCGCCAGTGTCGCATCCTTTCTGTGGACACTGTTCGCGCGTGCGGCTCACCTCTGACGGTAAGATCCGCACCTGCCTTTTTTCCCTCCTTGACCATGACATGGCGGGGCGAATGTATCGCGGCGCCAGTGACAGTGAATTAACTGATTACGTTCGGTCAGTGGTCGACCAGAAAGAAGCCCGCCATCACATTGGAGAAGCTGGATTTATCAAGCCTTCCCGTAGCATGGTCCATATTGGCGGCTGAGCCGTGTATCCGCCGTAACTTGCACCCTATAAATGAAGGTTAGTAAGATTTGCCCAATCCCCTAAGAAAGGGCGAACCCGACCACGCGGCGAGCCCGGGCCCCCAATCAAGCGCGATTTTCGCTTGAATGGGGTGGAACCCGTTGTCACAGGAGCATCAGCCCGCTCAATCAAGCGAAGCTGTTGAGCGGTTTGGAGCGAAGCGACAAAAATTTAGGCGCGAATCTCCTCCGGCAATATTGAATTCCCCCACAATTTGCTTTGAAAACAGGATAATGGCTTCGAACGGGACAATTATAGGAAGTTCAGCGGTTCACACACGGGACCCACATATGGCGCTTGCGGTGGAAGTTGCCGGCAAAACTGACGTCGGGTGCGTGCGCACGAACAACGAAGACAATTTTGGCTTCGATTTGCGCTATGGCATTTTTGTCGTCTGCGACGGCATGGGCGGGCAGGCCGCCGGAGAAGTTGCCAGCAAGATGGGCGTGGATGTTCTTCTGGATTATTTCCGGAACCAACCTCCAGACGCGGCAAAACACCCGCTGAATGGGCAAAATGGTTCCTCAGGAGTCCAGAGCCTTGCCACTGCAATCCAGTTGGCGAACAAGACAATTTTTCAGGCTGGGCAGCAACACAACGGTCGCAATGGGATGGGTTCAACAATTGTTGCGGCGCTGGTGCGGGGAAATTCACTCGCTATCGCCAACGTTGGCGACAGCAGGATTTACCTGGTTCGTCAGGGCACGATTCAGCAGCTCACGCAAGACCATTCGTTGGTCATGGAGCAGGTGCGGCGAGGGTACATCACGTTGCAGCAGGCGCAGCAGTCGGAGATGCAGAACATAATCCTGCGCGCGCTGGGGTCAGAAGAAGTGGTTGAGGCCGACATAGAAGACCTTGTCGCGCTTCCCGGCGACGTGCTGGTAATGGCTTCAGACGGGCTCACGCGTTATGTGCCCGATGAGGACATTCTAAAAATTGTGCAGGGCCCGCGCAGCTTGCAACAAGCATGTGGTGAATTGGTAATGAAGGCCAGGGAATGCGGCGGTGACGACAATATCACTTGTTTGCTGGTGCGTATCATCGACCGGCCATGGTATCAACAAATTTGGCAGAAGCTATTTTTCGGAGGCCAGCAATGGCAAAACTCTATTTGAAATTTGAGCAGAACGGCCAGGTTTTAAAAGAGGTCTTTCTATCGCAGGCGGCGACCACCATTGGCCGCTTGCCGGACAACAGTGTGCAGATAGACAATCTTGCTGTCTCCGGCCACCATGCTCGGATCACGTGGGAGCAAGACCACTACATGGTGGAGGACCTCGGATCGCTGAACGGAACTTACGTGAACAATGAGCGCGTGGGCAAGGCAGCGCTGAAGAACGGCGACCAGGTAAAGATCGGGAAGCATCTGGTGGAGTTCAAGCATGAAAGCTCGGTGCCGAACTTTGCTGTTGCCGCCGTTAAGGCCGGGCCGTCCGCGCCAAAACTTGAAGCCACCATGATGCTGGATACAAAGCAGGCCCGTGAAAAGCTCGCCGACAAAAATGCTCCTTCTGCAACGTCCGGCCCGCTGGGAATCTCGCGCCCCGCGTGGATGTCAGATCCATTTGTCGCCGCCAAAGACCGTATTGGCTTGCTCAGCATTCTGGAAGGGAAGACTGACCAGGAGAAATACGTTCTTACCGGCAAGATGACGATGATTGGCAAGTCCAGTATGGCGTCTATCAAGCTGAAGGGCTTCTTTGCGCCAACTACGGCCGCGCTGATCAGCAAGCGAGACAACAAGTATTTCATCTCTCCCTCAGAGAGCCGCGCCAAGCTGAAAATCAATGGTGATGAGGTCGTTAGCCAGCGCGAGTTGACTGCCGGTGACGTTATTGAGGTAGGAAAAGTGAAAGCCGCCTTCAGCTTTCAGGATTGAAGCCGCTATTTAATTCGTTCCAGCACCATCAGGGTGCGGTCGTCCTGTGCTTCTGTATTGCCGCCAAAGGACTGGACCGCGTCCAGGATTCTCTGGATCGGTTCCTCGCCACATAGAAAGTCGCCTATCAAGTGTGTGCCGAACTCCGCTCCTTCGGCGTTTTCCGTCTCGCTGATGCCGTCCGTTAGCAGGCAAAGGCGCGAGCCGGCAGGCAGCTCACGTTCAATCAGGTGAAAGTCAACTTCAGGAATCAGCCCTACCGGCATGTCGCCATCTTCCACATGCATTGTTTTTCCGTCCTGCGCAAGGATGGCTGGAACGTGACCGCAATTCACCAGGGCAAGTTTGCCGTCCCTGTGCAGCTGAGCAGCCAGCAGGGTAGCATATTTCTGCCCGGCTACGCGTGAGCACAGAAACGTATTGACTGAAGCAATAGCATCCACCAGGCGTGCGCCGCTGGTCATCTGCGCATAAAACATTCCGTGAATCACTGAGGCCAGCAGGGCAGCCGAAATGCCTTTGCTGGAAACGTCGGCCACAATCACAGTCACTGCATTGGGGGAAACATGGACGTCAAAAAAGTCCCCGCCCACCTCGCGGCATGGAATGCTGCATGCGTTCACCCGAACGAAATCGTTTTCTACATTTGAAGCCGACGTGAGGCTCCGCTGGATGGACGCCGCTATTTCCATTTCCTTGCGGTATTGTTGCGCGGCCTGTTCCGCCGCCACCAGCTTGGCGCTCTCCAGCACTGCGGCACATTCGCTGGCCAGCGCGCGCAGCACCTCATGGCTCACACCGGAAAGGTTATGGGAGACGGAGCGGCTGTCCAGATACAGGACGCCATCCACCTTGGTCGGCGAACCGCCATGCTGCCGCGTCCGCAGCGGAATGGCGATTACCGTCCGAAGCTCATTCAGCACAATGCTCTGGCGCTCCGCCAGGGCCTGCTGCT
>JASLFF010000601.1 GCA_030150795.1 Terriglobales bacterium
AGATCTGGTGGTGGTCTACCAATTCACGTTGGGTTGACAACGACATGACCTCTGCAAGCGGAGCCACTGTGGCCGCCCGGTCTGGCACGCCGCTGGCAGCCTTCAATGATTCACAAGGAACTAATGAGACCTATATTGGCCAGGATAGCCATGTCTACGACCTCTTCTACAACGGATCCAACAGCACTCGGGACATGACCGCCAGCAATTCCGATTCTGGTGTGGTCTCAATCGTTATAGGTAGTGCCTTTACCGCGAATGCTTGCTTCGGCACCAGCACGAATTCGGCCTGCACGGGACAGGCGGCGAACACGACGTCTAGCGCCGTCGCTTCCGCTCTAGTCCAGTCCCTAAACACCTCCGGTTCGCCTGTCACCGCCATGGCATCTGGTGCCACAATTAACATGACGTGGAAAGCTCCGGGTCCATCTACCACACCGATCAGCTCTATGAGCACCACGCATGACAATCCCACGCTTTTTCCTAGTCCGTCATTCACAAGCCCGGCGACGAATTTCAGTGGCGGAACAAGCGTGACCGTATTTAGCCTCAATTATGATTTTCACCTTGGGAACGGGGACAACAACAACGTGTGGACGATCACGAACAACAAAGACAACACACGTAATCAGACGTATACGTATGATGCGCTGAACCGGCTGACTTCCGCCCAGAACGCCGGCATCGATTGCAACGTAATGACACTCAATGGAAAAACGAAATTCTGGGGCAACAGCTACAGCTACGATGGATGGGGAAACGTGCTGCAGAAAAACATTACCAAGTGTTGGGCCGAATTCCTAAACGCTACAGCAGACGTCCAGAACCGGATTCACGTGACCGCTCCAGATTACCAATATGATGCGGCGGGAAATATGCTGTCCGATCCGACCGATAACGTCAACGTGACGTATGATGCTGAAAACCGCGTATTGACATCAAGCCAGAATGGAATTTCAACGAGCTATGTGTACGACGCTGAGGGAAACCGCGTAAAGAAATCGAGCGGGGGTTCCGGGACGCTCTACTGGCATATGCTGCCCGGAGTTGTGGCGGAGTCAGACCTCAACGGCAACCTCAAATCGGAATATATCTTTTTCGGCGGCAAAATCGCAGCGCGAAAAGATTTCCCAGGTGCGGCAGTTTCGTACTACTTCTCAGACCAGTTGAAAACGACGGACCTGATCACAGATGCCCAGGGGTCTATCAAAGCTGAATCCGATTATTACCCTTGGGGCGGCGAACTCCAGTTTGTGAACAATGACTCGAACCATTACAAATTCACGGGCAAAGAACGAGACTCGGAAAGCGGATTAGATTATTTCGGAGCAAGGTATTACTCCAATCGGATCGGGCGGTTCATCACGCCAGATCCATCTCCAACCGGCGTGGCTCTCAAGGACCCGCAGTCCTGGAACCTATATAGCTATACGCGGAACAGGCCAACACGTTTCATCGATCTGGAAGGCAATTGGGCTACAGATGTTCACGCGCAAATCGTCACCTACGCAATGCAAAACTACGTTTCGGCAGGGGAGCTCAGCCAGCTCAAGTCAAGACAATATGCCATGGATGCAGATCAATCAGATCAGACGAAACATGCAATGGCGAACAAGGGACAATCGTCGCAGGCGGCCCTCACGGGAATGTGGCAATATGTTAGCGACGAACTGAAGATCGCAGCAGATAACGTCGACGAAAACGGAAAATTGAACACGAATGGCCTCTCCGCGCTTGGAGACGCAATGCACACGGTTGAAGACTTTACGTCTCCGATGCACACAGACGCCAATTTTATGCCCATGGAATGGAAGGGAGGATACTGGCCTCCCAGCAAATGGGGCCCGGGCTATACTCATGTTGCCGGCGAAGGCTCCCCAGAACAGGATTGGGCCAGAATCGGTTTAGCAATACGGCTCTCGATGGCTGCCTATCTGCAGAGTGGCGCCAGCTGCCAACCCGGAAAAAGGTGCCTTACGGCGGCGAACTTCGAAGCCGAAGCCCAGAGAAATATCGAGGAGTATGTCAATCAGTTCTACAACGCATTGCAAGAAAAATCGGGCTACGGTGGGAGTGGCCAGAAGAACTTGGCGGAGGAGAGAGCCAGGCAGTGCGCCCTTGGCAATCCAGCAGCGTGCGGATGGTGATCCGGGAGCGGTCATGGTGACGCCGGCACTCTCGATTCCATGCCATTCCGGGCGTCGAGGGCCGCGGGCACCGGGGACGCAGTTCTCTGCTTTCAAACTTCGGACAGGAATTTAGCTAATGCAAAGCGCTTTGCCGCGTGGGTTTCAGATTATCTGGTTATGCATCGCGCCGGTCGGAATTCCATTTGCAGCCCGTATTGCATGGGAAAAAACGGTTTGGACGTGGGCCCACGGAGCCCAATCCGTCGGGTTCAGCTTGATGCATATTCACCCCATGTTCTTTTTTGCCGGGGTTCTATTCTCTACCTTATTGATGTTGTGGCTTGTCCCGGGGGCATTCTATTTGATCAAGCGATGGAAGAGCCATTCAACAGCCGACGTGGCAATGGTAGTCCTTTCGGCGCTGGTGGCATTGGCAATCATCATCCCAGATGACTTCTTTGTACGTTGAGGTGACCGCGCGGGAATCACGGCGCATTTGGTGAAGAAGTGCAAGAAGCGCTTCCCGTATTCTCGATGATTGTCATGCCTCGTTTACGGAGCCTGTTGCTTAAGATCCAAAACATCTGCTGGAACTTGCCGTGGCCGCGAATCTCACCTGTGTCCACTCTGGAAATTCCATCTCGCACCAGAGTCCTGGTCGGACCATGTGCATTCGCGCATCTGGGCTCCATCGAGAGCGCCACGCGACTTTTTCTGTGGAAGATTCTCGAATGGACACTTAGGTGTACGCAGCCTTGAAGCATTAATCGACAAATTGCCGGTTACGCTTAGGCCCTCTGCTGTGTCATGCCATTGAGAGGCTTTATGTTCTCATACAGGGCAAGGGTTTTTTCGCAGACAAGATCTTGTGAGAAGTGCATTGATCGTTGCCGACCAGCTTTTCCCATTTCGGCGCGCAAATCTGGCCGTGAGATGAGAAGTTGAAGAGCAATAGCCAGTGTTTCAGAATCACCAACAGTGACAAGGTAGCCATTGACTCCATTTTTCACTACATCATTGCAGCCGGGTACATCAGTGGTAACAATGGAGCGGCCACAAGCGGCGGCTTCAGTGAGGGATTTTGGGAGCCCTTCACGGTAAGACGGTAGGCAAATAATGTTGGCCTTAGGTAAAACGGCATGCATTGCGGTTCGATGGCCCCACCACTCAATTGATCCTGACTCTTCCCACTCAAGCAACTGCTTTCTTGGGATAGCTGAGGGGCTGTGAATGTCGCTATCGCCCACGAGAACAAAACGCGCTTTAATGCCTTTGGCTTTCACCATCTCAGCAGCCGCAACAAATTCCTTGATGCCTTTATTCCAAAGCATACGTGAAGGCAGCATGACAACAGGAACACCTTCAGGCTCAGGCGATGGAGAGAACAAATCAGTGTCCACACCAGAACCCATGATGACCTCTGTGTTTTCGAGTGGAACACCGAAGTGCTTCACAGCAAATTCCCGGTCCCCAAAGTTCTGTAGCAGCGTCACTGAGTTTGGGCGATTCATTAGGAAGCGGAACGCTGACCAGGACAGCGAACGTAGGAGCAGAGCTTTCATTGAGCGTGACGACTCCATGAAGCCTAGACCGGCAATGGCGTTTACAATCCGCGATTTCAGCCCAAGTGCGGCGATTGAACCGTACATGACCGGCTTTAGCGCTACGTGGTGAATAATGTCGGGCTGTTCGCCGCGGTAGATGCTGCGTAGTTCCGCGATAGCACGCGCTTCATTCAGCGGTGAAAGGCTTTCGCGTTTGAAATGCTGCAGCGGAATTAACTTGAAACCCTTTGTAATGATTTCATCGCCACGATTTGAAACTCTGGTGGCAACTGCAACCTCGTAGCCAGCTCGAAGCGCGGCTTCTGCTATCGGCAAGCGGTGAGAGAGGAAGTACCAATCTTCGGTGACTACAAAAAGCAGCTTCATTTGATGATGTGCGGATGGCGTGGTTTTGCTAACAGGGCGATTGTATCAAGAGACTCATTCATATTTCGCTCTTCGTTTTGAATAGTACAAATGCTGCAAATTTGGGCGGATGCAAGACAGCACCGGCCCAGATTACTTCCTACCTAGCGTGATGCTGAACTGCGATGTACCCGCTCGGAGGCGTTATGGTCAACTTCAACGGAGTACCTCCACCAAAGTCCAAATCGAGGGATCGCTGTCGTTGGCTGCTGCCGAAACACGTTTTCG
>JASLFF010000640.1 GCA_030150795.1 Terriglobales bacterium
GGCATTTTCAGCCTTACGACAATTGGCACCGACGGCGCGGTTTACCAGATGCTGAACCACGGCATCTCGACGGGCGCGCTGTTCATGCTGGCCGGAATGCTCTACGAACGTAAGCACACCTATGAGTTCAAAGAGTATGGCGGGCTTGCTACACCCATGCCGATTTATGCGACGTTCTTCCTGCTGGCAGTTCTGTCTTCTGTCGGGCTGCCACTGCTGAACGGGTTTGTGGGCGAATTTCTGGTTCTGAGCGGCGCTTTCCAAAGCGCGATGCCGCATGCCATGCTCTTCGCCATTCTGGGTTCCAGCGGCGTGATCTGGGGTGCATGCTACCTGCTGTGGATGTACCAAAAGGTCTTCTACGGCCAGATCCACCACGACGAAAACAAAACGCTGCCTGATATCGATGGCCGCGAGCGCATCTCACTGGTCCCGCTAGTCGTGATGGCGGTGATCATGGGAGTAGCGTCGCCTTATTGGATGAAGTCGATTCAACCTGCGGTCGTTAGCACGTTGCCACAAGCAGCCGGGGTAAAAGCTCAGGCGCAAAAAGATCGCAGTCAAGACAAACCGGACCCAAAAGCGGCGCTTCCAGGTTCACCGGCCGCTGCGGCGGTCCAAAACGCTTCCGCCACGGGTGGGCAGAAATAGATGAACCCGATCCAGACAATCGACTACATTCGCATCCTGCCTGAGCTGGTGCTTACTGCCTTTGGCATCATTGTAATGATGGCTGACCCGCTGCTGAAGCCCGGGGCCAGCCGCAAGGGACTGGGACTGATCGCTCTTGGCGGTACCATCGCCGCCATCGCGGCCACTTTCTGCCAGATTGCCTGGAACGCCCGCGACGCCAGCTTCGCCACGCCGGGATGGTTCGGCATGGTGCGCGTGGATAGCTTCGCCATCTTCTTTCATCTGCTGATCCCGGCGATTTCCGCGGTCTGCATTCTGGCGTCACTCGAATACCTTGACGCGCAAAACATCCGCAGCGGCGAATACTACGCCTTGATCCTGTTCGGCACCGTGGGCATGGTCTTGATGTCGTCAGCCGTTGAGCTTGTGCTGATCTTTATCGCCCTGGAAATTTCTTCCATCTCCACGTATGTCCTTGCCGGATACCGCCGCCGCAACGCCGGCAGCGCTGAATCGGCCATCAAGTATTTTCTATTGGGATCATTTGCCACGGCGTTTTTCCTCTATGGTGTCGCTTTGATGTTCGGCGCGACCGGATCTACCAGCATTTTGAAGATTGGCCCGGCGCTGGGCAACAATCCTGGTCTGCTGGCGATTGCCGCCACGGCGCTGATGATCGTAGGCCTGGGCTTTAAAGTTGCCGCTGCGCCGTTTCACATCTGGACGCCCGACGTGTATGAAGGCGCTCCGGCGCCCATTGTCGCGTTGATGTCTACCGGCCCCAAGGCGGCTGCCTTTGCCGTGTTGCTGCGTGTGTTGTTTGCGACAACTTCATCCGACTGGCTGCCTCTGATTTGGATTTGCGCCGCCCTCTCCATGACGCTGGGCAACTTTGGCGCACTGATGCAGAACAACGTAAAGCGCATGCTGGCTTATTCGTCCATTGCGCATGCTGGTTACCTGCTGGTAGCTTTTGCGGCCAGCAATGAGATCGGCAGATCCGCAGCCATCTTTTACACCGCTTCTTATGCGGCAATGAACGTAGGCGCGTTTGCCGTGGTCAGCCACTTTGGCGCGGGAGGCGAGCGCTATGTCTCCGTAGACGATTACTCTGGGCTCGGCCGCCGCTCGCCGCTGTTGGCGTTCACGCTCACGATCTTCATGCTGTCGCTGATCGGCATACCCGCGACCGCCGGATTCCTGGCCAAATATTACGTGTTCAATGCCGCGCTAGCAGCGAACGCCCATCCCACGGCGCTGGTGTGGCTCACGATCATTGGCCTGGTCAACAGCGCAGTTGCTTCTTACTATTACCTGCGTTTGATTGTGGTGATGTATATGCGTGAGCCGATCATCGCCGAAGCTCCAGCACCTGCATCCGGCGCGATGAAGCTGGCGCTGGTATTGGCGGCCATCGCCACAATTTATTTGGGCGTGATGCCTGGGCGGGTTCTCACCTATTCAGAAGCCGGCGCGCGTGACCTGCTCCCTACAGCAGCGGCTGCCGGCAGTGCAACGCCTGGAAGTTCAACCTTCCCCGGACCAGTAACAACTACTCCGGAGAAATAGTTACGTCGCGCCGGGCGAAGACTAGCGCAGCGGCAATCCAGAAAAGCAGCGCCTGAGCGATCGCGCTTACGATCAGGGTGTTCAGCGAATTTCCGAGCGGTCGAAACTGAAAGCTCGTCCACAGCGTGCGAAAGAGCGCGCCGGCGGGAAAGAACGCCCAGGCCACAGGCAATCCGAATTGCAGGAAGATCAAGGGCAAGGCCAGCACGGCTGAAGTGGCTGCCGTGGCCAGCAGTGGATGAAAGAACGCCGCAAAGAACAGGCCAACAGAAACTGCAAGAATGCAACAACAGAAAAGCAGCGTCATAATTGCGGACAGCCCATCTGTGGGAATTCTGCCCTGCTGGCCCAGCCATGCCGCGGTCCCGCCGATCAGCACACAGAACAAAGCAGAAATCATAGCGCAGCCGCACAACAGGCCGCCAAGATATTGCCAGCGATGAATGCCTTTGGAGAGTACCGCGAGAATGCGGCGCGTTTTACGCTCTGTCTGCAGCGCAGGAATGGCAATCATTGCGGCAAAAAAAATAGCGTAGCCCGCATGCCAGCGCAGGAAGAAAAGTATCTCATCGCGCTGTGTGTGAACGCGGTAAATGCCGCCGATCCCAAGCACATATACGCACATCACGGCGAGGGCGATCCACTGTGTTCGTACAAAGTTGATGCCGATCAAGAATATGGCGCGCATGAAAACTAATGTTTCAGGGCAAAGAGAGCCAGCGATGTGCCGTCCCCAACAATCATGGATCCCTGCGCAGAGACCGCGAAATAGATATTGCTGTGGTGCACAGGAATGGACATCAATGCCACGGTGCCTTTGAGATCGTAAAGATCTACGTACAGCGGCTGCGACCGAGCCACAGGCACATTGTCTGCCGTCCGAAATATGGTCCGGTGGTCGATTTCAACGGCATAATATTCTCCCGCCTGCATCAATGTGGCGACAAAATCGTCCGATTTATTTTTCATCAAGAAGATGTCAGCGCCGGCCCTTGGGAAAACGGAAAAATGGCCGCAGCCAAATGCCGCAAATAAATCGTGCGCAAGGGGCTCCACATGGTAAGAGCATGCCTGCTTTGCCGAATACCAACTGGGCAAAAGCGGTGACCACCTGCCATCAATAGTGAATTCGCCGAACAAGCCCGCCGCAGAAGCAGAAGGCTGCGGCGTGGAGGCAAGCAGGAGTTCGTCAGATTCGTTCCAGTAGTCCCAGAAGGAAGGGACAGTAAAGCCTTCAATCAATTTCAATGTATCAGCGTTCAATATCTCTATATCGCTGGACGCTTTCACAATGGCGGACGTCGGAGAAACCGGGTTACGACGAAAGATCTGCTGGTGGACCAGCGCCAATTTTCTGCCGGAAGGCGAGACGCCTATTTGCCATGCTTCTTCCTGTACCTGGCGCTCCAACGGCAGCGATCGCGAGGCTAGCTGCTCAAAGCTCGCAGAATACAGGTACAGAATATCTCCGGTGCGGACAATGAATTTGCCATCATGCATTGGCACGATCTTGGAAAAGTCTGCATTGGTGGGGAGATCAAAAGACTTGACCTCGGTTCCGTCCTTCGCGTCGAGCACTTTTATCTGGAGGATGAAATTGCCGGAGCCGCCGCTGGCATCGCGCGATGCGAGCCTGGTCACGCCCCGCGACCGGTTCACTTGGTACACAAGCACTCTCTCCGGCGAGATAAAAATCACGCCCTGGTGCAGGGTCCAGCGAAAATTAATGGTGCGGTCAAAGGCCTGGAGCCCATATTTCTCTGTAATGTTGGTTTTCCAGGCTGGTACTGGAGCCTGCGCGGCGACACAAACGGGCCAGCACAAACAGAACCATACCGATATTTTCATCCAAAACTTCATTGGGGCTCCCTGGCGTGGCCTTGCTCGCTGTGGCCGCCGCCGTTCTGGTTGGCCAGTTCTACGAACAAGTCTTCCAGCGTGCGGCGAATGGGGTTCACGGCAATCACTTCGCCGCCGGCCAGCCAGATTTTCTCAATCGTTCTGCGCTGGTAAAGGGCGGGGACAGTAATCCTGATAAAACCATTTTGCGCCGTGCCTTCAAACATAAGCGCATCAATTCCCTTCGCGGTGATTACAAACCTGTCTTGCGACTCCAGCAGCTCGGCCAGCGTACCCACGCGGGCCACGCGGCCCCTGATGACAATCGCCATGCGGTCGCAGATTTGCTCGACCTCTGAAAGCAGATGCGAACTGAGGAAGACGGTCTTGCCGCCTTCCCGCGCGCGCAACAGGATTTCACGCACGCGCATCCGCCCCAGCGGGTCGAGCGCTGATGCAGGCTCATCGAGGATAAGAAGTTCGGGATCGTTCACCAGCGCCTGCGCCAATCCCACGCGCTGGAGCATGCCGCGAGAAAACTTGCCGGCATTGCGATCGGCAATGTCTGTAAGCTCAAACTCCTTCAGCATCTCCGTGGTGCGCTGGCGAAGCTGGGGATCGCGCATGCCGTTTAGAGCGCCGTAAAAACGGACGAGCTTGTGCGCGGAGCGATGATAGAGTGCGACATTTTCCGCCAGAAAGCCGATGCGACGGCGGGTAGGCGCGTGTCCGAATTGGTGTCCCAGCATTTCACCACAGCCGCTGCTGGGAAACATGAGTCCTATGGCCAAGTGCATGGCCGTGGTTTTACCTGCGCCGTTGGGGCCAAGAAAACCGAAGATCTCGCCGCGTTCCACGCGCAAAGAGAAATCGCGCAGGGCGGTTACCCACTGGCTCCGGAAAAAACCATGGTAATGCTTGCTGACATCGTTAAACGCAAGGGCCGGAAGGCTTGACATGAGTGGATCAAGGATACCACTGGATTTGAACAGCAGTCAGCCAGGCAATTAGCAACTGGCTATAGCAAAAACCTGGCCGCGAATTTTGCGAATAACCACGAATCAAACCAAAATATGATTCGCTTTGTTTCGCGGCTGTCCTACTTGATACGCTTTCATCAGCAGAATCTGCGACGGTGTTTGGCTGAATGCTGAAAGCCGAATGCTTACTGCTAAAAACAAAAGGCCTTCGCCAAAGCGAAGACCTGTTCGTTTCCGTGATCCTATGACGTGCGCAGGAAGAGCAGCACGAAGGTGAACAGAACCAGCGACTCAATGAATGCCAGTCCGATGAAAAGTGCGAGTTGGATACCGGCACGTGCTCCGGGATTGCGGGCCAGCGCTTCAGCCACTGAGCCGGCGACTTTGCCCTGGCCAAGTCCAGCCAAACCTGCGGCAAGACCCATGCCCAGACCAACGCCGATTGGAATGGCCCAGTTACCGGCGGGCGCAGTGCCAGGCGTTTGTGCGTAGACCGGCGATGCGGCCAAAAAGACCGCAGCAGCGATCAACAAAAGAAACATTAGCTTTTTCATTTTCTCTCCTTATCAAGTTGCCGCCAGTGGGTGGTTGACGCAAGTCCTGGGGGACCAACGCCCTCACGCTGGCTGCGTGTTTGCAAAACTCTAGTGCTCTTCACTCACTGCCATGCCCAGATACACCAGCGTGAGCATGACAAAAATGAAAGTCTGTACAAGCGATACGAACAAGTGCAGTCCCAGAAAAGCAACTGGAACCAGCACAGGGACCAAAGAGAAGAACGCCAACGTGACCATGTCACCGGCAAACATGTTTGCGTAAAGACGAACGGTGAGTGACAGGATGCGGGCAAAGTGGCTCACAACTTCGATCGGCAGCATAAGCCACGCAAGACCCCACAACGGTCCCAGGAACTGCTTAATGTAACGATGGCGCTGAACGCGGATCCCGTGAAAATGGTAATAGACAAAAGTCAGAACTGCGCATCCCAATGGGACGGTGGGGTTGGCCGTTGGAGATTCAAATCCCGGTATCAGTCCAAGCAGATTGCCCACCAGTATGAAGAAGCCGATGGTAACGGCGTAAGGAATGTAGCGCTCATATCCGTGTCCCATAACGCCATGCGCCTGATCGGTGATGAATTCTTCAGTCGCTTCAGCCAGATGTTGAAGGCCGCCTGGCTTGTCGACGGAAAGGCTTGCCCTTACAGCCACAAAGAAGACCAGCAAAATCAGAACCACCAATATTTCCATGGCCACAGGATTGGTGATAGGAGCATTGGCGTGCGCGGGCTGCAAGCCGACCATGTGCAGCAAGGCAACGGCAATCCCGCCAAAATATTTGTTCAAAAACGCGGTAAACCAGAGCTGTTCAGGCATTTTCCCCGTTACTTCAACCGTTGAAAATTTAAATAAAGTCTTTGAAATCGAATGATTAGGCTTGGTCAACCTTGCCGATCACCACAGCCTCATAAATGCCCTCACCCATTGCCGCCAAGATCGGCAGGATAAGGCCCACTATGAAGCCGATGAGCAGCCTCGGATAACTTTTTAATATAACATAGGTCACCGCGATCAGGAGAGCGTAACGCAAAGGAAAGGGGAACGCGAAACGAACCTTCCGGGGCTTGGACTCGCCTGCCGCTGGGGTAGTCTGATTCGACGCAAGGATCCGTTCGACCAAGCGCTCCGTGCCGCGATGCAGCCAGACAAAGTTGATATAAGCCAGCAGGGACCCGATGGCCAAACCCAAGCCGCTCTGCCAGGTAAACAGCAACGCTGCGGCGAGCGTTGCGGCCACGCTTAGAGCGATCGCAAGCCGCAGAATTCTGCTGTACGCGCCAGAGAGGCGCCGCTCCATCTCTGGATTGATCGGCGTTGGGTCAACTTCCTGTTCAGGAATCGCGTCTTCAGGCGGCGTATTCATGCTTCCTTGCTGGACTGGATGATCCCGCGAATCAGTTGCGCAAAGCCCGCAATACAGCCGACAAAGAGACCTGCCAGGGTGATCCACGAGGTTTTGAGCCAACGATCCAGCAGGTGGCCAATGATCAGACCGGCAATAATTCCGGCGGGCAGAACGAAACCCAGACTGCTGTAACGGCCAATCTGTCGCCAGATATTCTCTTCTTTGGGAAACTTGTTTTCCTGCGGCGAATCCGGCATGCAGCCAGTCTAGCAGTCGCGTTGTAGAAACAAAATCCTGCCTTGCAGTCGGCTATGGCACAAGCACAAAAGGCGGCTGAGGTATGCATCCGGCGACCTTGGTTATAATCAAAATATTGGACTATGGCACAGATAGCTCTCCATCCCTGGCTGCAAGCGCCTAAAGCCCGTCTTGGCACGTATAACGGCGTGGAGATGCCGTTGAGCTTTGGCGATCCCGCTGCAGAGCTGGAAGCTTTGCGCTCCGGTAGTGGCGTTTTTG
>JASLFF010000643.1 GCA_030150795.1 Terriglobales bacterium
GGCGTCAAGCCGGCAGATTTGGCGATTGTGCCCGGCCAGCAAACCCTCCGTGACGGCCAATTGGTGAAGGTCACGGAAGAAAAATTGATGAAGGTCGCGGCAAAATAAGACCGAAACGAGCCTGCAGCATTTATCGCCAGGCAAGCAGCACGAGCAAAGTTCCCCGGGCGAGCAGATCGACCAGCAGCATAAAGATTAGCTAAACGACCTCTACGGCACTTACGGCGGATGATGCTTGCAATTTGACACGGTTACCTAAGCCGGGCGTGGGTAAGAGCATTGGCATTGCCCATACCCGGCTGGCTCTTTTGTTTGCCAAGTTCCAATGCCGAGCGATAAGACAATCAGCGCACATACAAAAAGGAGTCTCCTATGGACACGAGGGAGATGGCGCCGACGTCCGTAGTCTGCGAGGTGAGCTGCTTTGCAAATCGGCGGCACTTAGAGAGAGCGGGATTTCATCAGAACATCACTGATGTTTTGGCACATCATGACAGGGCCTTCCACTTTACTCATGAATAAATCGGCAATCGCGGCATCCGGGGGAATCTCATTCACGCCCGAAATGAGGATGACAGGGAGGGACGGCCACCTGTTTTTGATTTGGCGAGCTAGCTCTGTACCGGTTTGACCGGGCATTAGCTGATCGGAAAGCACAAGATTAACCTGATGGGAATCGAGCATCTCCAGAGCCTGCGAAGCGGAATTTGCTGTTATCACGTCATAGCCGGCTTTTTGCAGAACGAGTTTCCGCAAAACCAGGGAATTCGGTTCATCGTCAACGCACAGAATTACGGCCTTTGAATCTGACAATTGTTCCTAGACCCTTGATCCTTCCCCTGACTCTTCCGCCATTTTACGACGCCCCGGACATGGCTGTCAGTCCTGGCGTCTGCTCCGCCATTGCTCCTGGAATGAACACGGAGAAACATGTAGCGTTGCTGCCGTTCACGCGCACGCTGCGGAACTTTATTGTGCCATCATATTTCTGGACGATGCCCTTACTGATCCAAAGACCCAATCCCGTACCTTTGGTCGACTTGGTGGTGAAGAAGGGCTCAAAGAGTCGCTTGGCGTCTTCCGGTCGTATCCCCGATCCTGTGTCGCAGACCGAAATTCTGATACCGCGCGGCACATTCCCTCTTTCCGCCGTTTCTCGTACTGTGACGCGCAACCGGCCACCTGTCGGCATGGCCTGCAACGCATTTCCTACCAGGTTCAAGAATACCTGCTTCAATTCAGCCGGATAAGCCAGAATGAGTCCGCTGCTTTTATATTCCTTGTCCAATTCCACGCCATTGATGCGGAAGTGGCGTCCCTGCAGCTCAAGAACATCATCGAGGACCCGCGCCACTGAGACGGGTACAGCCTGCTGCGACTCGCGATAAAAACTAAGAGACTGCCGCGTGATGTGAGAGATGCGGGCCAGTTCTTCTCCAGCCATGCGCGCATAAGAACGAGCTTCTTTATCCAATGATGGGTGCGCCTCAAGCAGATAAAAAGCGTTGGTAATGGCTTCCAGTGGATTGTTGATCTCATGGGCGATGATTCCCGCCACCCTGCCCATGGCAGCCAAACGCTCTGTCTTGCGCAGTGCTTCTTCCGCCGCCATCTGGCGGCTTACGTCCGTGCAAGTCCCAAACCAGCGAGTTAGTTTTCCATGTGAATCGAAGATGGGGACTGCTCGCGAGAGAAACCAACGATACTCACCATCCTTGCCGCGCAACGGAAATGTATCTTCCCAGGGCTCGCCCGTATCCCAGGAGTGCTGCAGTCCCTGAACAACCCTGGTGACGTGCTCAGGATGATGCAGACGGTGCCAGCCCCAACCTTGAATCTCTTCAAACGTAGTGCCCGTATAGTCATACCAGCGCTGGTTATACCAAAACACCGCGCCACCCGGATCAGCCATCCATGCCAGTTGCGGAATCGAGTTGGCCAGCGTACGAAACTGGGTCTCGCTTTCCTGTAATTGTTCAGTACGATCCAAGACCCTTTGTTCCAGGTCACGATTGAGGGACTCCAACTGGCGGCGCTTGCGATGCAATTCCGCGAATACGCTTACCTTTGCCCGCAAGACTTCAGGCACCACCGGAACCGAGATGTAATCTACAGCGCCGCGTTGATAGCCCTTGAGTTTGTCCAGATCTGTAAGGTGGACTCCAGAAATAAAAATGATGGCGGTTTTCTGAAATCGAGGATGCTGGCGGATAATTTCCGCCATCTCAAATCCATCCATCTCCGGCATGCTCACGTCCATCAGGACAACGGCCACGTCGGTCTTGAGAAGGATTTCAAGGGCTTCCCGGCCTGACGCAGCTTTGATGAGATTCTCGCCCAGTTCGGCAAGAATTGCGTCATAGCTGAGCAGCTTTGCCGGCTGATCATCCACCATCAGGATATTGACTTTTTCGTTTGCGCTCATCAGTTGTCCTTGCCTCGATTCGCTCGTCGGCTATCTGTGCAGCCACATCCGCAACGCTGAAAGCAGCTGCTCCGTATTGACCGGCTTGGCCAAATATTCGGACGCACCCGCTTCCAGACATTTTTCACGGTCGCCCTTCATTGCCTTGGCTGTAAGAGCGATGATGGGCAGACGCCGGAAGGAAACATTCTGGCGGATCACCTGCATCGTCTCATAGCCATCCATCTCCGGCATCATAATGTCCATCAGCACAATAGCCACATCCGGCGTTGTTTCAAGCGTGGCAATTGCCTCGCGCCCCGTCCCGGCGGTCAGCACGATCATGCCGCGCCGTTCCAGCACGCTGCTCAAGGCAAAAATATTGCGCACGTCATCGTCAACCACCAGCACCTTGCGTCCGACCAAAGCTTCATCGGAGCGGTGCAGGCGCTCAAGCATTTTCTGCTTGTTCTCCGGCAGGTCAGCCACCACTCGATGCAGGAATAGAGCGGTTTCATCCAGCAGGCGCTCGGGAGATTCCACGTCTTTTACCACAACGCTACGCGCCAGCGTGTGCAGGCGGGCGTCCTCTTCCGCAGAGAGCTCCTTGCCGGTGAAAACGACCACAGGAAGCTCGCTGGCTGTGGGTTCGTCACCCAGCTTTTCCAGTACCTCAAAGCCGGTCATGTCCGGCAGACGCAG
>JASLFF010000662.1 GCA_030150795.1 Terriglobales bacterium
GCCGTCGCGTTTGGTTCCCCAAAATTCAAATGCAGGCAGCCCACGCCACATTTCCGGTAGCGAATCATTCTTGTAAGCATCCACGTGAAACAGACGATGCAGAAAATTGTGCTCGCCGGATTTCTTGTCCCACAGCGCCACGGAAAGTTCATACTGCCCCGGCACGGCAAAGGCCTGCCATGAAAATTCAACGTCGCTGCGCTTCATCTCCGGCTTCAGATCAACCAGATCCAACACGCCAAAATTCCGGGAAGACACGCCTTGTCCATTCCTCACTTCCACCAGCAGCATTATGTGCTCGTCATGGCTGCGCTTCAGCAGTTCCGGCGCCGGGACCTGGACCTGGATCGTGGCAATCAGCCGTTGATGAAACGAAAGCCGGTCGGCGGACGTCTGCACATGCCAGGGAACTTCCTGATGGTCCCCCTGCGCTGTCCACTTGTCGAAAGGCGCTTCGGCAAAAATTGAATCGGTGGTTGGTTCTTCGGCTTGCTGCGCCATGGCAAAGCCCGCGTTGATGGCGATCGCAACGAATACGAGAACGCACGGAAATAAGACGGGAAAGCGCTGGTTTGTCATAGCCATTTTCTTGGGCTGTTTGCTGGATCATATGTGCTCGTGAGGTTATCTCACAAGCAAGCGCAAACCCGATCTCAATGGGGGATTATCAGCGGCCTTCGCGCCACACATATAGGTATTCAGCATCGGCCGCCGTTGCAATCGTGAGCTTGCGCTTCTTGCTCTCCCGGCTTAGGGCGGCGCGCACGTTCTCCTTGGTGTCATTGAGGGCCGTGAACGGGACTTTCGCGGCTTCGCCTGGCGCGAGCGCTTCCACGTCCGCCAAAATGGCGGTCACGATCTTGCGATGCTTGCCGTTGCGGCTTTGCGGAACGTCAACCTGGTGCATGGTTTCAAACATCGGCTTGCGGGTGGCAACAGTCTTCTTCGCCATTGGGCGCCTCCATTTCGTTAACGTATAGTAATCGTATCGCGACGAATAGTATCATCAAAAAACGTATAATTGCAAGACTCTGGCGAAGCATTTTTATGCTCCGGTTAACGAGCTGAAAAGACGTTACTTAAAGACTTTCCCCGTATGGAATGCCAGGGCCTAGTCTTGGGATGAGTTAGAAAAAGCAGGCTGTACCATGGCAATAAGAAAAACCACGTTCGCAGTAGTAAAACTTGCAGAGATCGCTCCCTTGCTCAAAGACGCGGAAATTATTGGCATCGCCCAAGAGGCGGGAGCCAAGCGGACACCCGCCATGATCCTGTCCGTGACCCATGACCCGAGCCTGGCCGCAACCCGCAAGATGCTCTTTACCAGTGTAGGTTTCCAGGTTTCATCAACCTCCAGCATGAATGAGGCCCTTGAGCTTTGTGCTCACGAAGAGTTTGACCTGATCGTCATCGGCCACAGCATGCCGATGGAACAAACAAGACTCCTTGTAAAGGAGCTTCGCCTGCGTTGCGACACGCCTTTACTCGTACTTCAGCGCCCTGGAGAATCGCTGGTCACGGACGTGGATTACATCTTTGATTGAATGGAAAGCCCTGCCCTCCTGTTGGAGACAGTGATGAACATTCTGAGCCCAAACAGGCTTGTCGGCCACGGGTAGAGTGGTGGCTAAGTATTGATTGTCCGATGGTAAAGAAACAGAAAAAGGCCAAAGCGGCTAGCGATTCCGAGGAACTGTGGATAGCTCCGCGCTACAGCCTGAAAGGGCCAGCCGGCGAACGCGCATGGGAGAATCGCGCCGGCGGCGCACCCAGTAGCTCTCGTTATCTGGAACTGGCCGATATCGCCCTTGGCCTGAAAAAGACAACTCCACATAAGAAAAAGAATCCGGTCCTGTCAGCCCACGACCGAAAAAAGACCGAGCCTTACGCTCCAAAATGAGCAGAGAACATCGCCTAAGGCTCGAACAGTGGCGTAGTCTACCCTTTCTCAGAAACCTGCTGCAATTTGCCAATATCGATCTTGTCCATCTGCAACATCGCCTGCATCACTCGTTTTGCTTTTTCCGGGTCTTTGTCCTGCATCAGCTTGCTCAGGATTGTCGGCACAATTTGCCAGGACACGCCATATTTATCCTGAAGCCAGCCGCACCGGTCTTTTCGTCCGCCCGCCGAAAGCCTTTCCCACAGATCGTCCACCTCTTGCTGCGTTTCACAGTTCACCACGAAGGAGATGGCCGGCGTAAACTTGAATTGCGGCCCGCCATTCAGCGCGACGAAGTCATGGCCCTCCAGTTGAAACGCCGCGGTCATCACGCTTCCCTTTGGTCCAGGGCCAGCCTCTCCGTAGCGGGCCATGCTCACAATTTTAGAATTCTTGAAGATCGAGACATAAAAATTCACGGCTTCTTCCGCTTGACCGTCGAACCAGAGAAAGGGCGTGATTTTTTGCATGTGAAGGGCCTCCTGTTTTATTTCGATCTTTATTTCGATGCCGGGCGCGCTTACCCGCGAAGCTGCTTCCTTTGGTAAAGGACCCCGCCAAGTCGCGGCTGCCTTCCCGGCGCTGTTGCCTGCATCGTCATTTTGTTCCTCCCACTCCAACTGACGCCAACAGATCGGCAAGCCGGTCATAGCTCATAGTCACGCCGCTCTCCATGGGGGACTTGAGGACGGCATCCCGTGTCTCTTTTGACTCGTACAGCATTGTCTGCGTGAGCGTGGTCTTTCCGCCCTGCTCAACCAGCCTGGCTGTTCCCACAGCCTCGCCGGAATACCAGGACTGGTCAAACTTCTCCGTGGCCACGATTCGCTCCGGCTTTACGATCTCCCGATAGACGCCGCCCATGCCCATCTCAGTTCCATCAGAGTCTTGCCGCCACACGTAGCGATATTTACCTCCCACCCTGAGATCGATTTCGCAAACCGGCATCGACCAGCCCGGCGGCCCCAGTAACCACCGCTTTACCAACTCGGGCTTGGTAAGCGCGTCAAAGACCAGCCGCCGCTGCGCGTTAAAGACGCGTGTCATGGCAATCTCGCGGTCGGATGGCGTTGTAACCTGCAATCTGTCGCTGTTCATCTTCTGGCTCCCTCATTTGCGGTTGCGCTTTGTACGCTCGCGTTTCTTGCCGTGGGTTTTCGAGTCCAGTGTCTTCGCTTGTCTGGTTTTTGATTCTGCGTCCACCATCTCGAGTAGCAGAGCATCAAGCCGCCCAAAGGAGGCTTCCCAGAACTGCCGATATTGCTCCAGCCATTCATTCGCTTCTGCCAGGGGCTTTGCTTCAAGCTTGCGCGGCCGCCGCTGCGCGTCCAGCCCTCTTGAGATCAGGCCGGCGCGCTCCAGAACTTTCAAGTGCTTGGAAATGGCAGGCTGGCTCATCTCAAACGGCTCAGCCAATTCATTCACCGATGCCTCGCCCGAAGCCAGCCGGGCCAGTATCGCCCTGCGCGTGGGATCGGCAAGTGCCGCGAACGTAGCATCCAGCCGGCCTGAGCTCAGATTTCCATAACCATAAAGTTCCATAACCAAATGGTAATATATAAAAATTTGATTGTCAATTGCTCTTTTCGTAAAAATCTCTTCTTTGATTTCCGACTGTTAACTATCAGCCTCACAAAATTGCAACCGGTTAGCCGGAACAGCCGTCTAACAGAGACAATGGTGACCATGCGCGCAAAGCTCATCCGCCAGGCCCTGGCCTGTGCCTGCCTGCTTTTCTTTCTTGTTTCCAACCTTCATTCAGACACACGTCCGTTGCCGGAAGATCTGGGCGCGATCCATCTTGCCCAATTGCTCACCAAACTCAAGACCACCGCGCGCATCATGCAGGTGGTCGCCCATCCCGATGATGAAGATGGCGGGATGCTGACGCTGGAGGCGCGCGGCAAG
>JASLFF010000797.1 GCA_030150795.1 Terriglobales bacterium
CGATGGTTGGTCGGTTGGAGTGCTGGTGCGGGAGTTGACGGTGCTGTACCGGGCCTATGGTGAAGGGCAGGTATCACCGTTGCCTGAGTTGGGAGTGCAGTATGCCGATTTTGCGGTATGGGAGCGGCAGTGGATGCAGGGGGAAGTGTTGGAGGAACACCTGGGTTACTGGCGGGAGCAGTTAGCGGGAGTGGGGCGGCTGGAGTTACCGACGGAAGGACGGCGAAGTGGGGTAGTAGCCCACCGTGGGCAGGAGTTGCGGTTCCGGATAGCGGAGGGAGTGGCGGCGGGACTGGCGCGATTGAGCCGAAGAGAAGGCATGACGCTGTTCATGACATTGCTGGCGGGGTTTCAGCTGCTGCTGGGCCGCTACTGCGGGCAAGAAGACGTGGCGGTGGGAACCGACGTGGCCAACCGTAACCATGTGGAGACGGAACATCTGATTGGTTTTTTTGTGAATCAACTGGTTTTGCGGACGGATCTGGGGGGGCGGCCGAGTATCCGGGAGTTATTGCAGCGAGTACGGAAGGTGACGCTGGAGGCCTATGAGCATCAGGAGGTTCCGTTCGAGCGCTTGGTGGAAGAGCTGAAGCCGAAGCGCGATCTACAGCAGCACCCCTTGTTTCATGTCGCCTTCGCCTTGCGACAGTTGCCTTCCTCGGAGTTACATTTCGGGCAAACACAAGTGGATCTCATGCCCCTGGAACGAAGAACCGCAAAATTCGACTGGAATCTCTATCTCGAAGAGGCGGACGGAGAGCTGATTGGATCGTGGGAGTATGACACAGACCTCTTTACCGCGGGCAGCATGGAGCGAGCGCTGGGGCATTACCAGATGGTGCTGGAAGGCATGGTTGCCAATCCAGAACAAAATATCTGGGACGTGCCCCTGCTGACCGCCGCGGAATTAGAACAACTGATGGTTCATCGGAATGGCGGCGACAAATGGTATCCGGAAGGATCGATAGAAGAATTGTTGCAGGCCCAGGCAAGGCAAAAACCCGATGCCATCGCCGTCAGTCACGAGGGGGGGCACCTTACATATGATGAACTGCAATCTCGATCGAACTCTTTAGCGCATCAAGTAGCTGCGCATATCACGAGAGAGGAGCAGCACATCGGTGTCTATATGGGTCGGTGCGTAGATCTCGTGATTGCACTCTCGGCTATCTGGAAATCCGGGGCAGTATATCTCCCGATCGATACAACCTATCCAGGCCATCGAGTGCGTTCCATGCTCCAGGAAGCCGGAGTATCAGTCATAATAACAAGACGGGAGCTAGCAGCCCAATTGCCTCCTGGCCTCCACGTGATCTTCGCAGACACACTGGCAAATTGCACGCCCGGTAATCCAACCTTGCCATTACAACCAGGCGGCGTGTCATATCTCATGTATACGTCGGGTTCTACGGGAAAGCCAAAAGGTGTCGAGGTCGAGCACCGTGGAATGCTGAATCATTTGTGGGCGAAGCTCGATGAACTGAAGCTAACGGAAAATGACATTGTCGGTCAAATAGCCTCGATTTCATTCGACATCTCGATCTGGCAAATATTGACGCCGCTGCTGGTGGGCGGGAAGGTCCACATTCTCGATGACGATCTAGTGTCAGGCGGAATAGACCTGTTGAAGGAAATTGACCGTCAATGCATCAGCATTCTGGAAACGGTGCCTTCCCAGTTGGCCGTATTTTGCGAGGATTCGGAGCAGTTGAAAGTCCGTCCTGGTCTTGCTTCTTACGATGGGTCATATGCAATGCTGAAGCTTTACCACTGCCGATATCGAACAAATGGATAACTCTATTCCCCCATGTTCCTCTTATCAGCACATATGGAGCTACCGAGTGTTCCGACGATATTTCGCACGAAATAATGTCTCCAGTTTTAGATAGCAAATTGATATACGCACCACTCGGCCACCCTCTTGCAAATACGCGGGTCTATGTGCTGGATCAAGAAGGCGAACCGGTCCCAGTGGGTGTGACTGGCGAGATGTACATTGCGGGGACATGTGTGTCACGAGGCTACCTGAAAGAGCCCGCTCTAACGGCGGAGCGTTTTCTTCCTGATCGGCTCAGTGCCGGACATGGAGCAAGATGGTATCGAACCGGGGACCGCGTTCGGTGGCTGGATAATGGAAATCTTGAATTTCTTGGACGCATAGATGGCCAGATCAAGGTATGGGGACATCGGGTAGAAATCGGTGAGATTGAGTCTGTGTTGCGACAACATGATTCCGTCCAGCAGTGTGCCGTCAAGGCCTGGCCGACTGAAAGCGGGAACACTCTGCTGGCAGCGTACATCGTTCAGACCGACCAGGGTTCCAATTCGCGAGCGGGTGCGCAGGCGATGGAACCCCAGGACCCGATAGTCAAGACCGCCCACGGCTCCAATACTCCCTCGCTAGCGTTGACTCGGGAACAGGCGGCGCTTCAATTACGTGAGTTTCTCAACGCGAGGCTGCCGGAGTACATGGTGCCGAGCGCTTATGTGGTGCTGGAGCGGCTGCCGTTGACGCCCAACGGAAAAGTGGACCGGAAAGCATTGCCGCTGCCGGAAGCGGAACGCAAGGAGCGATATCAAGGGCCAAGGA
>JASLFF010000686.1 GCA_030150795.1 Terriglobales bacterium
TCAGTTGGTGATAATTTCCGGCGTGGCGTTTCAAAGAATTTTTACTCAAGGCAGTGAAATATTTTGCATATGCTAGGTTCTGCCGCTACAGAGGGCTATAAGAAGGTAGGCGACAACAAAGATGCCGAGCAGATGTCACAAAAGCTGGCCCGGTACTATGAGCCCACGATTGAACAGGCCGTGGTGGTCCCGGAATTCAATAAAAGCCTGGTGGCCATGAAAGACAAAAATTAGTTTTCCGCCTGCACTGGATTTAAAAAAGGGCCGCGTTGTGAGCGGCCCTTTGTTTTTGTTTATTGCACCCGGAACGCCGAGACGAACTCTACTCCGTCGGCGTCGCTTACGCGGAATGTGCTCCAGCCCGCTGCCTGCACCGTGCCTACATCAGCACTGACATTGCCCTGCGCATCCGTGGTGATGTTGGCCAGTTGCGCGCACGGCGTAACCAGGAACACGCTGCATACTGCGGTATTGAAAGTATGGTTGGGCGTTGTACCCGTCAAAGTAATATGGGCGGTAGTCCCCTTCACAGTCACTTTTCCGATGCCCGGCGCATGCCCGGTAGTTTGTTGGATTCCGCCTGTAACCGTAGCGGCAGGCAGCAACGCCGAATGGAAAGAGTCGCCGGAAGATCCGGTGCCGGTGGCCGCAAACTCTCCCACGTCTGGCGCCTGGATGTCAAAAATGCCCGCGAATGTTCCCTTCTGCGGAACAGTGAAGTTCATGTTGGCGCTGCCGTGAGCATCCGTGGTGAAAGAAGTAATGTTGAAGCAATTTGTGTCTGCCTGTGGATACGGGCAGAGTCGAAGCACCAGGGTGGCGTTCACTTCTGATGTGTTGGTAAGCGTCACGTTTCCTGCTCCGTTGTTCGCGGTGGTATCCACTGTAACTGTTCCGACGGAAATTGGGTTACGCCCTACATCCTCAAACAGGTTAGTAAGCATCGCGTCAGAAGCCGCTGTGGGCGTTGGAGTAGGCGTAGGTGAGGGTGAAGGCGAAGGTGTTGGGCTCGGCGTGGGTGAGGCAACCGGCGTTGGCGTGGGGGTTGGTGTGGGGCTGGTAGTTGAGTTGGAAACTGAACCACAACCGGCAAGAAACGCTAAAAATACAAGTAACGATGACGGGATAATTTTGCGCAGCACAAAGCTCTCCTGGGTAACACCTGGGTGTTTTGATTCAGGGGAACTGATGCACTATTAAGAGAGCTGCTGCGCCAAACTGGTTGCCACATACTACGAGTTCTTTGCCGCGCAGAGGCAAACTTTTCAAGGAGTCGCCTATCCTGGTGAATTCATGAGACATTCCCGGTCGGCGCCAAAACCGTTTACAATAGATGTTTAGCCCTCCTTATAAAAGAGAAAAAAATGATTCATTTTCCAGTACCTGAGGCCCTGACCTTTGATGACGTATTGCTTTTACCGGCGCAGTCGGACGTGGTCCCGGCCGAGGTGAATACGCAGACGCAGCTTTCCCGCAACATCCGTCTGAATATTCCCATCATCAGCGCGGCCATGGATACAGTGACCGAATCGCGCCTGGCGATTGCCATTGCCCAGCAGGGAGGCCTGGGCATTATTCATCGCAATCTCTCCATTGAGCAGCAGGCCGATGAGGTAGATAAGGTAAAGCGATCTGAGAGCGGCATGATCATGGACCCAATCACGCTCTCTCCGGACCACAAAATCGCCGACGCGCTGGAACTGATGCGCCGCTACAAAATTTCCGGCGTGCCCGTCACCAAGAATAAAAAACTGGTCGGCATTCTTACCAATCGCGACCTGCGTTTTGAAACCCGCACCGACATCCTGATCAGCAAGATCATGACCAAGGACAACCTGATCACCGTGCCGGTGGGCACCACGCTGGAGGACGCGGAAAAAATCCTGCATGAACATCGCGTGGAAAAACTGCTGGTGGTGGATGACAAGTACAACCTCAAAGGTCTGATTTCGGTAAAAGATATCCAGAAGAAATTGAAATATCCGGGCGCGGCCAAAGATAAGCATGGCCGGCTGCGCGTGGGCGCAGCGATTGGCGCAACTGGAGATTTCCTTGAACGCGCGCAGGAAATGGTTAAGGCCAAAGTGGATGTGCTGGCGATTGATGCCGCGCACGGCCACACCAGCCGCGTGATTGAAGCGGTGAAGACAATCAAGTCGAAACTGCCTGATGTTGATTTGCTTGCGGGCAATGTGGGCACGCATGAAGGCGCATGTGCACTAGTAAAGGCCGGCGCTGACGCCATTAAAGTTGGAATCGGGCCAGGATCAATCTGCACTACGCGCATTGTTACTGGCGCCGGAGTGCCGCAGATTACGGCGATTGCTGAAGCAGCGCGCGCCTGCCGCGACGCGCAGATTCCAGTGATTGCCGATGGCGGCATCAAGTTTTCCGGCGACATCAGCAAAGCCATTGCCGCGGGCGCAAGCGTGGTGATGATTGGGTCACTCTTTGCCGGAACGGAAGAGAGCCCGGGAGAAACGATTCTCTATCAAGGGCGTTCATTCAAGTCATACCGCGGCATGGGGTCGCTTTCCGCCATGGCCGCTGGATCGAGTGAACGCTACGCGCAGAGCGCTGAAGACGCTTCTACGGAAAATATAGGCATGCGCGACGAGAATCGCGGCAGCAATCGCGTGGACAAACTTGTGCCCGAAGGAATTGAAGGCCGCGTTCCGTATCGCGGTACGCTGGCGGAGATGGTGTATCAGCTCGTGGGCGGAGTGCGCTCCGGCATGGGCTATTGCGGCACCAAGTCCATTCCTGAGCTGCAGCAGAAGGCTCGGTTTATCCGCATCAGTGGCGCAGGGCTGCGTGAGAGCCACGTGCATGACGTGATCATTACGCGTGAAGCTCCCAATTACAGGCTGGAATAGGCGGAAGAAAATTGTCATTACCAGCCGTTCACCAGCCTGTTAGGAGTGCTTCTCCGCGTAAACTGCGCGCGTGGATCCCCACGTTGCTCTGGCTTTGCGTCCTTACACTTTTTTCCACCGACACTTTCTCAGCAGAGCATACCGGCAGCGTGTTGTTGAAAATTTTGCACGCGCTGTTTGGTGCAAGGTTCGACGAACACTTCCAAGACATTCATTTTTTCGTTCGCAAGTCAGCGCATTTCTGCAGCTATGGCTTTCTTGGGGCGCTGGCATTCTTCTCCTGGCGTGCCACGTTCCCGGCGCGTCCGCGCTGGACATGGCGCTGGAGCCTGCTAGCCTTGCTGGTTGCCGCGACCGCCGGCGCGCTCGACGAATTTCACCAGAGATTTGTGCCGTCACGCGGCCCAAGCCTGCGCGATGTCTTGATCGATACGATAGGCGGCATCTTTTTCCAGTTGGCAATCGCCCTCTGGATAGGCTGGCGCAGCAGGCAAACTGCCCAATAACACCTCTTCCTACGATATTCATTCGCCAAAATCTCTCTATTTTTTGCATGTTCCCCAAAAATCAGCAACTCTGGGTGAAAACTTCTGCATCTGATCATTTCTCAGCCGCTCCTGGAGGCAGGAATGAGAATCTGGCGTGCGATGAAGGTCTTCTACGAGATCGTTACCGACCGTGAAGTTTACTTCCTGCTTGGCCTTGCCATCAGGGACCTGTTCCGGAAAACCAAGTCAGACCCTAAGCCGGCCGTGGTGGTAAAAAAGCGCGCCAAAGCCATGTCTGCCGGGCGATCCTAAGATTTTTGCGCAAAAAAAGTCCCTCCCCCTTTTCCCCCTCAAAAGCAAATAACCCCGCACGTTGTGTGCGGGGTTATTCGGTAAGCTGTTGGGATTGGCTGAAGGCGCGGAGGCCTTATACGAATCACAACTTCGCTCAGGACTTAAAGACTCACGCCTTAAGCCT
>JASLFF010000699.1 GCA_030150795.1 Terriglobales bacterium
CGCAGCTTTAGCCAGATCGTGCTCGGCGTGGGCGCGGTCCGCCATTTCCTGGGTCTTGCGTCGCAGGATATCGGAAGCGCGCTGGTTCTTGAATTCCGTCGTCACGCGGTCCTTGATCTCCTCAAAGGAAGGTGTGCGCGGCGGCTCGATCTTGGTGACTTCAAACACCACCGTGCCTTGCGGGGTCTGGCTCGCCTGCGCTCCCGCCTTATCGTTGGCGGAGAAAATTGCGTCCATCAACTGGGGTTGAGGGCCAATTCCGGGCAGCGCATCGGTTCGCGTGATCGGGTTGCTGCTGATGACCTGCGCGCCGTACTTGCTTGCGGCCTTATCCAGCCCCTGTTTCTGGGCAATACCTTCAGCATCCGTGGAAGCCTGGCTCATCAGACCCTTGATTTTTTCTTGCTTGATGGTCTCTTCGATTCCCGGCTTCACCTCAGCCAGCGGCTTCAAATGCGCATCCTCTTTATCTTCTGTCTGGATGATGTGGAACCCGAACGAGGACAGCACCGGATCACTGATCTGGCCCTTGCTCTGGGCAAACGCCACTTTGTCGAATTCCGCTACCGTCTGGCCTCTGTTGAGCCAGTCCAGTTCGCCGCCTTTGTCTTTGCTGCCGGGATCGGCGGAATATTTCTTTGCCAGCCCTGCCCAGTCTCCCGTGGCTTTAAGCTGCTTCAAAACATCCTGCGCCTTGGCGCGCGCGTCATCTATCCCTTTCTGGTCAACTTTGCCATCCGGTCCGGGCTTGGGCGTTTCAATCAGGATATGGCGCACTTTCACTCGTTCCGGAATGCGATATGCATTCTGGTTGTCGCTGTAAGCGCGCTGTATCTCAGCCGGATCAACTGTTACCTTGTCGGCGAAATTCTTCTCACTCAGCACAAAATACTTGATCTGCCTTTTCTCCGGGATCGAGTTGGTATATCGCGGCTTGTTCGCGTCATAAAAGGCCTTCAACTCCGTATCGGTCGGCTGGATGGATTTGGAAACGTCTTCCATCTTGAGAATGGCATATTGAAATTTCACTTTCGTGTTCTGGTCTTTAAAGGCCTGCTCCACTTCAGAGTCGCTTGCCGTAGCGCTGGCGCCGATCACGTTCACCAGTTTCCTTTGCAGCAGGTCAAGCCTTACGTCGCGCTCAAAGTTTTCTACCGTGGTGCCGCCCTGGGTCAGCATCTGCTTGTATTTGTCCGCGCCAATCCACTTTCCGTTGGGAAAGAAAGCCTGCTTATAAGGACCGTACTGCAACTCGTCGCGAAACTCCTGGTCTGAAACTTTCAGCCCCATGCGCTCGCTCTCATACTGCAGCTCAGCCTGCTGAATCAGCTGCCTGACCGCCTGCTGCCGCAAGATAGGCAGATAAAAATCCGGGATCTGGTTCCCACGGGCCTGCGCCTGTACCATCCGGGCCACCTCCTCGCGATGAATTTCATGGCCACCGACGGACGCCACTACTCCGGTTTCACTCACAGCGGTATCGCTCATGAATCCAGGAATGAGGTAAGTCACCATGCTGGCGGCAATAAGCAAGAGAAATCCGGCGAGGAGATATTTGGCGGCTTTGTTGCCGCTTTGCAAAAACTTAATCATGGATGGAAAGCTCCAGAAGAATTATGAGGTCAACTGTCCTTATTATAAAGTGATCTGGTCCTTTAACAAAACTTTACCCTATTACCTATGGTCGAACGGGCTTGCTCGAGCATCTCACCTTTCGACGTCTCCCAAAAAACAATGATTTTGCGGCAATAAGAGGCTCCTGTGCGCAGAGTCGAGATATAGGAAGCCTGCTTGAAGAGATAAGCGATTCAGGCCAGGAGACGTAGCACCGCCGCGTATCCTTTGGATTGCCTGGTGTCGCAACAAGTGGGGCATTCCAGGGTTGAAGGTTTTCGTCAGCGTGGGAGCCTGAACCAACCAAGCCAGCTCGGTTCCTGATTTTTGATGTCATACTTCTATAGAGCACGAGGTAGAACATGGTCCCGGCAAAAAAGCGTTTCTTAGCGTCTCTTGCAGCCATCACTCTTATTGCCATTGCAGGATGCGGAGGAAGCAACAGCGCTAGCTTCCCGCCTCCCCAGGGCTCATTTACAAATGCGAACCTGAACGGCCCTTTTGCGTTTTCTTATACCGGCTCTGACGCCGGAGGCTTCCTTTCCGTCGCCGGGAGCTTTGTGGCCGATGGTTCCGGACATATCACTTCCGGCACTCAGGACATTAACAGCGGAACCGGTATAAGCACCAATGCCGCTGTTAGCGGGACCTATCTGGTTCGGGCAGACGGTCGCGGCACCATCACTCTCAATTCTGGCGCCGGCACTTCGACTCTGGATTTTGTGATCGTGGCCGGCGGTCACGCGCTGGTAACTCGCTTTGATACCCGCGCAACCGGCAGCGGCACTATCGACCAGCAAACGACCTCCGCTTTTTCCAATGCCGCGCTTGCCGGCCCCTTCGCTTTCAACTTGTCAGGAATCGATACCGGCGGAGTTCCGCTGGCCGTGACCGGTATTTTCACCTCGGATGCCTCTGGCAATATCACCTCCGGGGTGGATGACTCCAATGACAACGGCCTGGTTGTTACCAATGATCCAATGACAGGATCAATCCCCATGACTTCAACCGGCCGTGGCACGGCGACTCTGAACACCGCGCGGGGCACGCTGAGTTTTGCCTACTATGCCGTGGATGCCACCCATCTGAAAATTGTGGGAACAAACGCTTTTCCCGCGCTCGGTGGCGAAGCTTTCAGCCAGACCGGACCTTTCAGCAATGCCTCCGTCTCCGGCCCTTTCGCATTCACGATTGCAGGGGCTGATTTACTTAACGGCAACCCATTTGCCGCCGGCGGCGTCGTCACCTCAGACGGGGCCGGCAACGTCACCAGCGGCATTGAGGATTTCAACGACGGCGGCTCGATAACTACAAGCGTGCCTCTCACCGGCACTTACGCCATGGCAGCGAATGGGCGCGGAACAATGACTCTGAATACCGCAGCCGGCACATTTTCCTTTGTCATCTATCCTTCAAGCGGCGGCGTCCAGGTTCTTGAAATCGATAGCCGCTTTCTCACCTCCGGTACTGCCTTGCAACAACAGACCACGCCTTTCACCGCCGCCTCTTTTCAGGGAACCTATGGGATGAATTTCGACGGCGCCGCCGGCGGTGGCTCAGAACTGGATTCAATTGCGGAATTTACGGCCGACGGAGTAAGCAAGCTCACCGGCATTATCGACATCAACAATAGCGGCGGCATCACGTTTGGGCAATCAATGACCGGCACGTTTGTTGCGAACGCCAACGGCCGCAATGCATTGTCTCTGCAAACGCCAATAGGCACCCAAAATATCATCGTATATTTGGCGAATGGCAATCGCGCGCTCTTCATTGAAGTTGATAGCGGCCTGGTTGCGGCGGGGGACATTCGGCACCAGTAGAGATCACAATGAACTACAGATGGGCGGCATAAATGCCGCCCTTTCCTTTTTTGATCAGCAGTCTTGCGGGAAGAACAAAAAGGCGGAACGCCTGTGCTTCGCGTCCCGCCTTTGGCCCTTTAGAAAGAGCTAACGTCAATTTTTAGTAAACCCATCCGTACCCGTTCCAATAGAGCCAGCGATGTCCGTCCCAGCGGCGGTTGTAGTAGCCGTTGTAACCGCGGTCATATCGCCAGTCCCGGTCCACGTAGCGTCGGTCATCTCGGTCGTGGTCGCGATAGACCCGGTAGTTGTTGTAGCCGCGATCTCGATCTCGGTCGCGGTCTCGGTCGCGATCTCTGTCCCTATCGTGGTCGCGGAACGCAACATTCTGTGGGACCATCTGGGCCGATGCCAAAGCCGAACCGCCGGTAATAAGTGCCGCTCCAACTAACATCATTCGTAATCGATTCATATAATCTCCTCCGATTTTCGCCAGGCCCGACTTCTTTTCCCATTGTTTGGTTCAGGTCTTAGCTTTTTTCGTTCTGCCTGTACAAACCCTGATTGCCCGCCGGTGTTCTGAAAGCCCTGTAACGATTGTCTAAGCCCTGTAACGAAATGTTGGGTTTTGTAAGCCCGGCACCCTCTTGTGAGAGAAGAGGCAAAAATTTTCTTGTTCTGCGTGGCCGATTGGCCGGGTCTAAGCATCCAAGATCGCTTGAGAGGTGCTCCTTGGCACATTTTCCCCCGATGAGTGAATCCGAGCAGCTACTGCATGCGCTCAGGCAGTGCGGCGACCAACTTGCCCTGTGGATCAGTAAATCTCCCGCAAATGCGTGCCTGTTTATTGAAGATCCGGCAGCCGCCATTGAAGCCGCGACCGCCCCCACTGATCTCGATTCCGACACGATGCGCGAACTTGAAGCGGTCCTGACCAGTCTTGCCCAAAAACTCGATCTGCCTGCGACCATCCGCATTGAGACAGATCCGAGCAGAGTCTGCTAAAGCGCCAGAGACTCGGCTCGGCGTACAAAGCCGGCACAGTGCTACGCGTGAATCCATCAGCCAAAACAAAATGGCCCGGGCTTTGTGCAAGCTCGGGCCACCTCGTTATTGAGTAAGGGGGGTCGTCCTACTCAAACCTTAAAGCTTCTATTGGATCCAGCATTGCCGCTTTCCGCGCCGGATAAAATCCAAAGAAGATTCCCACCGCCGTTGAGAACACTACCGCTGCTCCCACCGCCACGGGCGAAATCAAAATGCTCCAGCCCAGGACCCTGGTGATGGTCATGGAAGAAGCCACGCCAAACAGGATGCCCAGAATTCCTCCGGCCATGCTCAGCACCACTGACTCACTCAGGAACTGCCGCAGCACATCAGACTCCGTAGCGCCAATCGCGATACGAATGCCTATTTCCCGCGTA
>JASLFF010000713.1 GCA_030150795.1 Terriglobales bacterium
GGTCGAAACAATATCCCGAGGGGATGACAACGGGTGAGTTCTTGAAAGACATACCGCATGAGGACAAGAAATATTTGCGGGTCTATTTCGAAGTCCTGGAGCGCTATCCACGAGAGGCATTCAAGTACGAGGAACAGCAGATAAGAGTTCTCGGGCAGATCCGCGATGCCTTGAAGCCGCCGGCGCGGCCTGATGATCCTTACAACCAGCTGTTGGATCAGCTTCAAACGAATGCGCAGATCTTCAACACCTGGCGGGAGAGTTTTCGCCGTTGTGCCGCCGGGATTGCTCAAGCGCTCTCCGGCTTTTTCGAGCAGTCTAAAGACCTGGGAGCATTTCAGACTCCCGCGGTAAGCGCGAAAGAAATAGAGAATGCGGTGACGAATCCAGTATCGACAGCGCAGGAAACCCTGGATCTCCTGGCAGGATCAGGCGACAACCTTCTCCAGGTCTTCATCCGTAAAGAAGGGATGCCGCCCGCGGACGTGGACATACCGCCCAATCACAGCGTCCGTAGTTCCGCCATGGAGTCAACGCACCCTGCTTTCACCTATTTGCAGAAAGTTGCCGAATCATATTCACAGCGCGTCGATCCGGAAGACCCGGCGGCGATACAGAAGGCGCTGGCAGCCAACCAGGTTGATCTTCATGCGTACGCATATAGCGATCGCCTGGGCCTGGTCTCCTGGTCTTCGCTGAACCAGGGTGGCCCCCTTCGCATGAGAGCCATAGCGTATCCGCTGGATGGAAAGATCCTTTTGTTCAAGCAGATGTTGAAGCCCGATCTCACTCCATGGACCGGCCCCATGCCTCAGGCTGAATTTATCGAGGTCGTACCGGACCAATTTATTGTTGCCATTGATTTCGAATTGGAGCAGGCAGGAAAAAAATCAGTCTGCACCTGCGCCATGCCGGTCAACTTTGATTTTGCCAACTGCAGCGCGGCCTTTCTTGGGCTGGTGCTTAAGTTCAGGCGAACTGGATAGAAACTGTGAGCAGAGCAAAGGAAGACGAGATGAGCAGAAGTTCACTTTTCACAGCTTCAATCCGGCAAGAAGACACTGTTTCAATTGATCCCTACAGTGAATTTTTGAACTATCTGCATCTTAGTATCCCATCATTCAACCTATGGCACCAGAACCTCATCCGATCCCTTCCTGAGTTGACGGATTGGCTCGCCAATATTCTCAACAACCATAAAGACGTTGGCCATTTTTCCCTCGCTCCTGAAACCAGTGCAGAGATCAGTTCAGCTATCTTGAATCCACGTCCTTTCGATCCGATTTATTTTGAGCGCTTTAGTGGCCCAACCAAGGGCGATTCCAGGGTCTTCACCGTGGTCAATGGTGGTCCTCCGGTGGAAGCAAAGGCCCCCGTTGATTACAGCACCTGGGATCAACCATTCCGATCTCCAGGCGATACCCGAGAGTATATACAGAAAATCTCAGCTTCCGGACGTGGAGTCATCTACCCTGAAGATTCCCGACAAATATGGCACGCTCGCCAAAACCGGCAAGTAGACATATTCCTCAACGCATATTTGCCTGAGGTGGGAATTGTGAACTGGAGTTCGTTTTTTCAGTACCAACAACTTCACATGAGGGCCATCGGATATGAAATGAATGGCCGGTTGCTGTGGTTCAATCAGATGCTGAATTCTGATATGACACAAACAATTGGACCCATACCAGGTCAGCCCGGCATCATCATCGGTAAAGACGCATTTCTGGTCTCAGTGGATTTTGTTTTACCCGAACAAAGCAAAAAATACTTTTGCGTCTATGGCTTATATATCGATTTCGATTTCAACAAGCGCGCGGCCGCCCTGGTTGGTCCGGTTTTTAAGATGAAGAACGAGTTTCTACGGCGAGGAGCAGGCACAATGATTGAAAATAACGTTCGAGAACAACTCCCCGTGGCAGAGTCTGCCAGCCGCCCGACGGCTTCCCTGCCGAACATGAACGCCGAAACCAATCCTTTTGAAGTTGTGCAGCACCTGCTTGACGAAGCGGCGTACTTCCCTTTGTTTTCCATCCCCGACGGCAAACGTTCGCGCATGATTCTTGCATCGGGCAGCTCAAGTTCCGTGATCGGCATGCAGGTCAGCGAGAAGTTACATCGCTTCATTATGGCGGTCGATCCGCCGGGACAAAGCGGCCTCTGCGTGCACAACACGGTGGGAGAAATGCTCGCCACATTCGAGCACCGATGGATGCTTGCTCCTGATGGATTCGGCGCCTTGCCGGGTGTGGAGCCGCCGCCGACCGCTCTCGATACAAAGCGCTCGCAGAGATTTGTCATGCTGGACTCGATCTGCAGGTTCGCCAACGGTAAAGATGGATTCCGGGGATTTGGCAGCGGGCGCACTTATCCGATGCAGATCAATGGTCAACCGCAGCTTCTGGTGGGAGCAATCGGGGTCCTGATGGAAGGATTCGGCAAATTCCAGGGCCTGGAAGGAATTTACACCTATTGCGGAAGCTTGTCTCCGAACAGTGGATTTTCGGGGAACCTGCTGTGCCGTGTCATGGATTTTCAGGGTGTTCTGCGGATCCACCACAGCCTGAATGAGCCGCGTCCCATTGATTGTCCCGAGCCTGACGTGGCCTATCTGCTCTTCCGCGGCCAAAAGAAAAACAAACATGAAAAAACCAACTACCTGTTCGGCTCACATGGAGAACTCGAGGGGTTTGAACTGCATCCGCAAATCAGAATTTTGAATATCGATTGCGCAATCGACGACCGGGGGCGGCTCCATACAACTTCCAGCATAGGTCCGGTGATTGGGAACTTCGGATCGTACGTATTCCTGAACATTCTTAATCCCGGCGCGCCGGGCACCGTAACTGCTCCCATCAGTTTTACCGATTATGACAACAACAGTTTCACGAACCGCGAGGGAGTGGAAATCGGCGGGTTCGGATTCGACGGCGGAGCAGGGGCCCGGTTTGGGCATGCGGCCCCTTATGCGGGCGAAGGACGCACCTTCACGTTAACCTTGTCCGGCGCTCCAGGGCAGCAGGCACTTCGCTTCGGCGGCTATGCGCCGATCGTGAATGATCGGGGAATTTTCAAGGGCGTTCAGGGCCTGGTTTCGGATAATTCGGTGGTCGGGATCTCGCCTCACGCAATAGCGACCACTTATGTTGCTCGATTGAGCGATCCGCTTTGCAAATTCCGGCCTGCCGGTCACAAGCCGCCCCACAAGCGTTTCGTGTGCAACAAGGACGATGAGAACAGCTCGTACAAATGTGAGCCTTGTGACTGACAATTCAGGAAAGAGCCGGCGGTTGCAAATTCACGCCGCTCAATTGTCCTATCGACGTCTGCTTTATCACGATGGCCGTATTGTGTGGTGCGGAGGGTTTTATGGAAGCTGATTGCGTTCTGGATAAAGACCTGCATGATGACATGCTGAAACTCGTGCGCTACAAGGTAATGTTTGTGCGCCGCGAATATGAAGTTGCCTTTCCCGAACAGGAGGACCTCGTCTCGGACAATCTCGACGGAAGTTCCTTTACGGCGTGGAAAGTCGCAGAGTTCATTCAGGACCTTCAGAAAGGTCAAACTGCGGTCCCCGCAAAATGGCAAAGCAAGAGCTACCCGGACTCGCCCTATCAAAAAGATGGCAAACTGTTGGGCCTTCCGCCGGAGGACAAGAAATACCTTCGTGTCTACTATGAAGTGCTCGACCGGTATCCCCGGGAGAAATTCAAGTACGAAGAACAGCAAATACGCATTTTGGAGGAAATCCGGAACAAACTTGGATCACAAGCACCGCCGACCGGCGCGCCACCGCAGCCTGCGACGACCGGAACGGACGGACTCAAGCCGAGCAGCAATCCGTTCGATGATTTGTGGAAGCGTATTAATGAAAACACAATGCGGCTGCGATATCTGCGCTTCGGGTTCCAGGCTTGCGCCAAGAAGCTCGGTACGGATATCGCCAAAGCCTATGAACAATACAACGGTCACGGCGATTTTACCGCGCCCCCCAGCATTACCGAAGAGGCTTTGCAAAAAGCCTTCGCGCAGGGTCTTCGCCCGTCGTTCAAGTCAGCCGGCCTGGAAAGTTTTCCCGCCAAGTGGAAGGGGCTCAACCGCCTCTACGATTTCAAAACAAAGAGCGAAATACCTACCAAGGAAGCGCCATGGTTCATGACCTGGGAAAAAGGAAAAGAAACCGACGGCGTATACATCCAAAATGTAGTGGGATCACAGGAAAAGCACTACACTTCGGACGCTCTGCCTCCACTCTCCGAAAGAAAAGTTGACTTGGCGCTGAACGTCTATCGCAGCGACATCGGGATCACCGGCTGGCTCACAACCTGGGTACTGTTCCCGACGGAGATGGCCCTCATATCGTATGAGATTGAACAAGGGTGCTTCTTATGGATAGGGCAGGTACTCACGCGGGATCTGCAGATCCCGCCTAATTTCGATAATTTGTTTTGGATCTTCCTGGAATGGATCGTCCCGGGAGACAAACCAAACTATTTCATGTATGGGTTGCAGTTCAATATCAGTTTCGACAACTGTCAGGCGACGGTCGTCACCTCTTCACCTATTCCTGGCCAACCGATTGGCGTACGCAAGAGCCGGTTTGATCGTGTGGGATGATCCGCCAGGGTAGTGAACCATGCAACTGCCCATAATTGATGGTTGCCGCTGAATGCAGCGCAGCATTCAGCGCGCAAACGGTTCAAACCGATGCCGTCCTCCATTTGACGCGTTCGTTTTGCAAGTTTTGTGGCTGGAAGTGTCTGTATCAGTGGCATTGATGCTTCTTGGGGCAGGCAGTGAGTAGTCTTGGGCGGCACTGGCGCCAACGGCCTTCTGGGGAGGAACACTTATGATACGCGAGCTGACTAAATCCGCATTGAGCTTCTCCTGGGCGCTTTCGCTATTGGGAGCAGAGCAGACCATAAATCTTTTCCGACCCGGACAACGGAACCGCGACAACATATTCGCTCCTATGGCGCAAGTCGCGGCAAGTCAACTTGATGAGTCAATGAAGGGAATCTATCGCACTGGCGATAGCATGCAACGCGAACTGGTAGACATGGCTTTCTCACTGCTCAATCCGTCTGTGTGGGTCAACCCCGGCACCTGGACCAGAATGACTCAGGCAGCGAGTCCCGAGCGTTGGGCGGGGAACGATGGAATAGGTGCTGGAATGGCCAGCATGATGAATCCCAGAAACTGGATGAACCCCGCCAATTTCATGCGCAGCATGACCGACCGTGCGCCCGCCGCAGGCGAGCGCCCACAGACCGGACAATCACCGGATCCGTCACCAGGCCAGTATTCGGGACAGGCAACAGGCTCTCCTTCTGTGGGTACTCCGGTTGCCAATGAAAGTGCGGCAGCCGGCTGGGGACCAATGCCATCGGACTCCTAGAGCACTCGGGCAGGACACAAATTATGAGGATCGGAGCGGAAGCAGTCAGGGATGCATCGCAGGCTGAGCACCTGTTTGCACGATTATGTGAAGCGCTCGGAGGGCGCGAGCTCACGAATTCTCTCAATGTAACCGCACAACAAATGGTCTTAAATCTCGGCAATACTTCCCAGACTCTTTTCTATTTTGGCGATTATGCGCAGCAAGGGGCGCTGGACGGTCTTTTCGACCTTTTTAATCCTCAGACGTGGACCCCGGTAAATCTGGCACGCATGGCCTCTGAAGCGTTTCACGAATCTTTCCAGATTTCGCGCGTCCTTCTTCCCGGCGATACCCAGCGCCTGGCAGTGATGGAATTTCGCAACAAGCTGGAAATTTTCACCCAGGTGAGAAACCTTTCCAACATCCTGCACTTGCCGTCGAACGAACTTCTGCCTCTTCCCGAGCTGGTGGCCAAGGCCTATACTCTCTCGCCTTTCCTGGCTTTGTGGGCGGTGGAAGGATTGGGCGAATACTACACCAGTTTGTACACCAGGCTCTCAGGACATTTTCCTCAAAGGCTTCTTTGGGAGGAAAATGCTCCGGTGCCAACGAAAAGTCTGCTCATGTTGCACGCGGGCTTGGGCCTCTCTTTTGCCAACAAGCTCCTCAGCACAGTGAGCCCTTCATCTCCCCGGCACGAAATCGGCAATGTGGTGCGGACCTTCATCACCATATGCCGGGAAAACTCCCGTCAAGGTTATCTGGGAGCGGCCATTGAATCCCTGGGATTAGTGACCCGCGTTTTCTATCCCACCATGCCCAATCTCGTCCACGACGAGTTGGAAGCAATCGCTCCCGAATACCTCGGTTTTTTCTGGCATGGATACGGCCGCGCGCTTTATTTTGGTCCAGCTTACTTCCTGCCCGTTTTGCGCTCGGCGTGGGGAGCTCTTGATCGTGAAATAAGCGGCCTGCGGGATGAAATGAGCGCCGCTGCAGGTCTGGCCTGGGCGCTCACGTTGGTGAACATGCGCCAGCCGGAGATTGAAGAAGGCGTATTGAAAACCTATATGAGCGGCTCGCGTTTCCAGGAAGGCTTTGCCAATGGGGTGGCTTCATGCATCGTTATGCGCCAGGACACCACGCCGGATGAGCCATTCGTCAGCGCTTTTTATAGCCATCGTCCTGGCTCCGGCGACAATCAGCTCACTGAATTGTGGCGCCGTTGCATCTATGAGCCGGCTCACAACGCCGTAAGCAGCTACCATCCAGTGCTCAAGCAGCACCACGCGCTGGATCAGGTTTTCCGTTTTCAGTCTTTAGGTCCGCTGGTTGCAAGGTTGCAAGCCGGAGGGCGATAGTGCAGAGGAGCCATTTTTATTGACATCCCTCCATATCATTATCATTCCGGGAATTCCCTGCCGTGGCCCTCTCTGGCTGAACTGTTCCGTCCCCGCGCTGTTCCCTTCATGCGGGTCGCGGTAAAGACCGCGCTTGAGTCGTTGCTGAGGTCGGTCGATTTCCTGAAGCTGTTCTCGCCCGCACCTGATGGACAGATCAGCTGGGATGAGTTCAGGAATAAACTGCAGGCCTTTTATATGTTTGAGTACGTGGATTCGGTGCTCAATCTTTCCGCCGACCCTGACTTTCCCCTTCTGAATCTCATCGATCAGGCAGCCGAACTAGGACCTTACTTTCGCGTCTGGACTGCTGAAGGGTTGGGACACTATTACACGGAGCTTGCTCTGGCACGCGGCGGCTTTCCGTTCGCCTTGCTGGATGCAAAAAATCTGATTGCGGCGCCCTCGGCGAGCCTTGTTCCCTTGCACACCGGCATGGGATTGTCGCTGGCACAAGCGGTGCTCAATGCGATGGACCGCGCGGATCTAGCCCACTATTCGGGCTGGCTTGAGACCTTTTGGCAGCTCTGCCGCGGCAACTCCCGCGCCGGGTATGCGGCAATCCCTTTTGAGGCCCTTGGACTCGTTGCTTGCAATCTTCATCCCCAACTCGTCGCAAGTATCGATCAGTACCTGCTGCGGACAAACACCGATCTGCTAGCTTATTTCTGGCATGGAATAGGCCGCGCCATCTATTTTGCTCCAACCAATTTCCTGCCGTTCCGCAGTGCTCCCTGGCAGGGCCTGAAAAGATGCCAGGAGGAACCTCCGCACGTTTTGGGAAGGTGCAATGCCGTGGCTGGTTTTGCCTGGGCCTTGACTCTGGTGAACATAAGACAACCGGAAATAATGGCGACTTTTCTCAGACATCACGAACAACAAATCTCGGAAAACGACTCTTTCAGGAACGGAGTGTGCTCAGCGCTGGCAATCTGGCATGATTCGGCGCCGGACGACCCGTATCTGAAGGCATTTCACCACTATGCGCCGGCCGCTCATCTCGCTCCTGCCTGGCATCGCCTGATCAGGCCGTGCTGTGACTGGGTCTCACGGAATTACTCGTCTCTAAGTGCGCGAAGGCAATCGAGCGAGCTGTTTCGATATCGGGAATTTGCTCATTTTGCCGGCTTATAGCCGCCCGGAAGCTGGTTTGCCTGTTTCGCAATTTCCCTGCCCGCTCTTGTCTACATTTTGACTTCTGCCGGGGACCGGCCAGCGTGTTCTGTGTCCGCCGGGAGTAATTAAGGTCCGCAGAATCGTGACGGCGACAGTTTTCAGTGCGCAGCAAGTTATCGGAAATTTCAGATCCAATATTTGCAAACCCATCACCCCCTGCGGGCAAAGATCCAGGCCATCGGCAGCTTAAAGGCAAGTGGAATGGCAATCGCAAACCAGAATGTAATCGGCAATTCGGAGACGATGACTCAGGCACTATCGCCTGATCTGGAGGAAGGCATCCGGGTGCTTCCCACCGTGCAGGAGTACCTGGAGCGCGGATTTGCGCTGAACCGCTGGTGGTCCCAACAGCAATATCCAACCCAGGCAGACCCCCAGGATTTCGGTCCGCCGGAAAGCGAACGTTTTCCTCTGGTCCGGAGCTTCAATCGTCCCAACCGCAGCTATGGCTTCTATGGCAAGGTCCCTTTTCGAGGGACGATGATGCCGGTCATGGGCAATGTGCAGGAAATGTTTTATGACCGGTTGCCGGCTTCCCTCAGCCGCGACCGGGCGCAGGCGCACGTCATGCAAGATCAGTTGCGCGAATTTGTCATGAAATACTTTATGCGCGTCAGCTCTTTTCGGGAGCCGGAAGCCTTCGTGGATGCCGCTACCCCCGTCCCGCCGCCGGCCTTGTCCAGATTGAGCTGGTGCCCTC
>JASLFF010000758.1 GCA_030150795.1 Terriglobales bacterium
GGACGCGGGAAACCGGCTGCCAATCGATTTCAGCAAGACGCATTTGAATCAAGAGATATCACATCGGGGGCCGGCATTCATAAAGCATTCAGCACGGACACATATTACTTTAGGGAGTCCACCGAGCTTTTGCACAAAAAAGTAAATCTCACCACGGATGAACACGGATGACACGGATTTACGAGCTTTAAAATGGTCCTACCTGAACATTTTTGATCTGTGTAAATCAGTGTTATCAGTTTTATCAGCGGTAAGGGGTTGGTCTGTTTCCTCTTACCGCGGCGCAGGCGCTTCCTTCGTCCCCGCATTCAAATCCACGTCCCGGATGCTCGCCGGCCCCGCCGGAACTATCAGCGTCCGCGAAATCTCTTTCCCATCTCTTTCAATCGTAACCGTATAAGTTCCCGCCGCCAGGTTGCGGAAGATGTACGCGCCGGTCGGGCCGGTTTTTGTCTCCAGAGAAACTTCTTTCAGCCGGACAACTGCCCCTGCCAGCGGGACCGTTTGCAACGTTGCTTTGTCATAGACCAGCACGCGCCCCGCAATCGACCGTAGCGCCTTCACCTTAAACTCCGTGCTTGCTGGCTTGCCTGATTCCACTTCTACGGTCTGCGCCGCCAGGTCTTGCAGCGCATATCCCGGAGGATAAGAATCCGCCAGCGTGGCCACCGAGTAATTTCCCGGAGTAAGCCCGGTAAAAGCGAACTTGCCGTTCACGCCGGTCTGCACGCGGCGCGTGAATTTCTCGCCTTTCAATTCCACCGTGATTCCATTGATGCCGGCGCCGGAATCGTTGAGCAGGAAACCAAAGATCTGTCCTTTGGCAAAGTTGACGCCGAAATCAGCCGTGGCGTTCATGTCCACGGTGGCGGGTGAGTCCGTGGTGTAAAAAAACGGCTCGTCGCTATCGAGCTTCGCTTCCACCCGATGCACGCCGAACGGCACATGATGGAACGCGTAATAGCCGCTGGAATCCGTGCGTGTGACGCGGTCTTCATCCAGCCTCACTTCCACGCCACCCATTGCGGGCATCTGCGCGTTGTAGATTCCGGCAGAATCATCGTCGCGGAAGATGTGGCCCTGGATCATCCCGTGACGTCCCGGCAGCAGAAGCGTGGGTACCGTGAAAAATCTGTGCTGGATTGAAATGCTGAACAGCGGATGCGTCGACGTCACACCATTGTTCGTGGTCTGCACCATGGCGGCGGAGCCCACAATGTCATTCGTCGACTTCAAGCGCTGCGAATAGCTGAGCGTGGCGGTCTTCAGGATGAAGTGTCCCTGCAACAGCTCGGTATCGCTGTCAAAATAACTCAGGTCAATCTTGCGGCGGTTCTGGCTGTGCGACATCCAGCTCACGGCGGCGTTCAGGTCATTGCGTGACGGCGCAAGGTTTACGACGAACGCATTAGTGAACCCCAACAGTTGCAGGATCGCGGTGTTCTGCAGCAGGCTGGCAAGCTGCTCCGGCGTGGACGCAACAATACCGGCGCGGTTCAGCGCGTCCTGCAGACCCGGTACCTGTGAGAAGATGGCTGCCAGCGTAGGCACCTGAACGTCATGGCGGTAGAATCCGTTGATCTGAAATTGTCCGGCGGAAGCGCGCGCGTTCACCGCATAATCATTGCCTCCACCCCCACCTTCGATATTTACCGTTCTCTGGTACTCAAAGCCCGTTCCAAAATGCCGCGTTGAATAATCCACGCCCGCGGGCAGGTTCACCGTGGTCACGGCAGGCCCAACAGGAATCTTGGATTGAAATGTGGCGTATCCGCCGCCCCCATTGACGGAGAAGTGCTGGTTCAGCTTGAAATTCAGCAGGCCGCTGCTGGTGAACGTGTTCTGGCTCAGCGTGAGCAGATTGTAATTGGATTGGTTCAGGTCAAGGCTCGCGTAAAGCCTCTCCGTCAGTTTGCGGCTGGCATTCAGGTCTGCAAATGTTCCGTGCTGATTGTTCACCGCCAGCGATGCGAAGTTGCGCGACTGTATGTGAAAGTTTCCCAGCAGGTGGTTGCGCTTGTCGTCAAACGTGGCCCGCGTGGCAAATCCGATGCCGTGGCTCACTCCCAGCTCCGCCAGGAAATGTCCTTTGTCGCTGAGCTTGCGCCGATACACCACAGAGCCAACCGCGCCATTGCTGGCAAACGCGCGCTGGCTGTCAGGATTTTGAAAATAGTAAGCGTTGGCTTCCACAGAATTTACATCGTCAATGCGGAACACCCTGGTAACGCCTGCTGTGTATTCGCGATCGGTCGAAAGAAATAGACCTTGAAATGTGGCGATGGAAGTAAAGCCGCCGTGAAATTCCCATGGCCCCTGCCGCATATGAAAGCCGCGAACCAGAAAGCCATCGAGCGTAAGCGGAGAGTTCAGCACGTTCTTGTCGATAAAAGTAATGTCCCTGTCAGGCCGGCTGATCTGGTACGCCAGAAATGGGAAACCGACGGCCGAGGTCGATCCCGAAGACGAAAACAGGTTGGCGTTGATCACCTGCATTCGCGTGAACGATTGTCCCTGCGTCCGCTTCATCTCAATCGAGTTGGTGATCTGGCTGGGATCTGAGTTGTAGCGAAATTCGTACGTGCCGCTCTCACCGGTGCCTTGACGCTCGGGCGGTTCAAATCCCGGAGGCAATATAGGAGGCGGAACAGGCACCGTCACTGCTAATGTCTGCGCTCCGGCGGAAGTCACAACAATAATGTTGGTCGATCCCGGCGCTTTGCCCACAATTTCCATTACGCCGTTTGCGGCCGTGGCGTCAGCAATGTTGGGATCGAGCGAGTAAGCCGCGGTAGCGCCGGCCACGGGTAGCTGCAAGGTCTTCTGGTAGGTCACGGAAAGCGGAGTCTGTCCCTGTGCCGCCATACAGCAGGCGATCGCCAACAGGACGAGGCTCCAGCACCGTTTCATTTCTTAGGTATTTCGAAGGCCGCTTCCGTGGTCTGGGTCTTGCCCTCAAACTGAAACGAGCATAGCGCTCGATACTTTCCCGGAGACAATTCGCCGGGATACTCAGCGGAAAACTCCAGGCGTTCACCCGGCAGCAACCGTTGCGGATCAAAAATCGCCTTGCCCACCAGCGCGCCATTGGGGCTCAACACGGCCGCCGCTCCTTCCGGCAGCACCGGCTCCGTGCCGGAGTTGGAAATCCACTGCGCGATTTTCATGTTCGCTGTTTCATTTGCCGGGATTACGCGTACAGGTTCAGGCTGTAGCTTTACGTTGTCTGTAAGATTGAAGGTGATCAGCGCGCCCAGCGACGCCGTCATGCCTACGGCCCCGGAAGAAGTCGGCAGCTTGTCTGTCCCGCGAAACATTGCCACCACGGCGCGAATGTTCGTCTCC
>JASLFF010000026.1 GCA_030150795.1 Terriglobales bacterium
GAGCAGTCGGGCAAGGTCGAGCGGTCCGGCATTAAGGAATATTTTGCCGCCGTGGAGATTGTGGCGGAAAAAACCGAGTCTTCCTATAAGGAGATTGTCGCCAAGTACCAGTTCGAGCCGCAGGTTACCTGGATGGTCGGCAACAGTCCCAGGTCAGACATTAACCCGGCTCTGGCGGCGGGCATCAATGCCGTCTTTGTGCCGCATGATCTTACCTGGGCTCTGGAGCATGAGACCGTGAATCCGGCTCCGGAAGGGCTGAGGCTACTGCAAGTGGAGAAATTTGTGGAGTTGCGGGAGCATTTCTAGAACCCGTTCTGATCCGGGTTATCCGTGTGGGTACAGCAAAATGAATTCGAGGATCGGGGGCTCGGCACATCCGGTTCCTCTGTGCCTTCCTGCCCCCATGGCGAAATTTATCTGTACTCACCTGGTCCCAAGCGCGGAAAGCCCAGCGCTGTGAAAGCTGTTGAAATCATGGCGGTTTGAGTTTTGGCGATGACAACTTCAACAACTTCTTCGCCGTACATCTCTAACCGCTCTTAACGGAAGACCTATGGACTAAGATGAAGCTCCTCAGCAGAGGAAACAACTGACAGTTTGCCCGTTCTGCGATGAGCCATCACGCGACCTTGCAGTCCCATCTCGAACTCACCGAAATCCAGGACGTAGAGCCGGCCATCTATCGGCGAGAATCGGACATCAATGGGACGCGCAAAACATTCCTGGCCGAACAACCGCACTGACCAGTCTGCAGTGTTGACTTGCGCCAGACATCGTCCCGCGCGAGGGCCGCTTGCCGAGGTCATTGGTTTTTCATCGCCGAATAGCGCCACAATCAAGCGTAGCGGCATGGATGGCGCTGCCGGCATGACGTCAAATTTCGTCGCTGCCGAATTGGCGGGGAAGACAGTGAGCGGGCGTTCCGGCGGCGGCAATTCATCGTGATTCGCCAGCAAGAAGGAGATAGGCAGCGCGCCGGGCACACGAAATTTGGGATCGGTCACAGGATCCCCACCAATGAAGTCCGGCCATCCGTACCAGGAATCTTTTTTGATTTCGAACATGCATTCCGGCACCGTGCACACGGGACGGCTGCCGCGCTGGTCCATGCCCTGGTCGGTAGCTAACAATCGGCCGTCCGGAAGAAAGCCCAGCCCAAACGCGTTGCGGATTCCCCATGCCACCAGTTCCAACTCGGCGCCATCCAGGCCCGCCCGCATCACTGCCGCAGTACACGGCGTACGACCGCGGACGACTTGGCCTGGCGACGTCGGTTGACCATAAGCAGCGAATGCTCCCGTAACCACCGAAGAACCACCGTTTGCGAAAGAAGCGTCGACAGTCTCTGTGTTCCAGCCGGTGAGCCGCACATCGAGACCGGGGACGTCAGGATCGTGCGGCACGCGTCCGAGCCAAGCCAGATCCAGCGAATCGGCGCCAATGATCCCACTGTTCGTATGCGCGCCCTGCCCGAAGTAGATCTTTTCGTCTGGACCGATCGCCACGGTATTGGTGTGATAATTTCCGAAACCCGGCAGTCCGTCCAGTACCACTTGCCGGCGCCCATCGGGGAAGAGTCGTGTAATTCGCCCCGGATTCCCTCCTTCCGAAATGTAAAATGCGCCTTTGTAATGGACCAGTCCGGTGACGGGAGCACGGAGGCCGTCGGCCAGGCAGTCGCGACGTTCGTCACCGTAAACGCGCCAAATACGCCCGCCCGCAGGGGCTCCATCGAGCGGCAATCCGCTTTCGGCCACATGCGGAATACCCGCATCGTCGAAGGCCACACTGGTCGGAAAATCGAGTTGGCTGGCAACGGTCTGTATGGAGGTATTCACGCGGCTAAGTGTCGTGTCTCTTTTTGGGAAGCAAAGCGGAACACCGCAAACGAATATTCATGAAAGATTCCTTGACCACTGGCGGTTTGGAGACTAACATTCGGGTGCGCGGACAAGAGGAACATCGAGACTTCCGCACGTTAACATATCCCCAGAGCTTCAGCAATGAGCTGGATTCACTTTGGCCCTCCGAGTTTGTCTATGCAAGCTTCTTATTGCGTGTTTGAACCGCATTCCTATCGATGATTCGGTGCTTGCAAGGTCAGCAACTGTGCTGTACGGAAAGGATGACGAAGTATGAGTCTGATCGATTTGAATGTGCAACCGAAGGCTCTAGCTTTACTGTCGACCGTGGAAGGTTGGGACCCTGGCGCAAAACTCAAGATTGTGGCAGCGAAGAACCCGCTTCCCACATCGACACTCGGCGATATTGGAGTCGCCGCTACAATTACGGGGCAGGCCAGCTTCCCTCTGACCGTGTTGATCTTGCCCGTTACTGAAAAAGGTCTCTCTGGAATCGATCTCACCTCGGTTCGAGTTTTTCGTTATGACGAAACGGCCAAAAAACTAGTTCCAGTGTGGAATTCAGGAATCAACGTCCAGCACGGCTTTGTCTGGGCAAAGATTCAGCAGCCTGGCACATTTGTTCCCATTGGACTGCCGGCCGATCCCGTGCTGAAAGAACCCCTGAGAATGATGGCCCAAATGCGAGACTACCTGGATACGCCGTCCGCGGAGGAAATCACGACGTTGCGCACGGGTATTCTGAGGCAGTTGCTGGAGTTGCCCGATGAGAATTTGGCGATCTTGCGAAAAGTCACTGCCCAAAACGCTATCCAGTTCGGCGTGAAACCGGTGCCGCCGCACTTGATCGAGCGGGGCGAGGGTTTTCACGTTACCGGCCTGGTATTGCCGGGCGGGGTAACTGTTGCACAGATGAAGGACCGGGTCGCCAAACTGGAGATCCCGGTGGACGGCCTGCCGGAAGAAAACCTTTTTGCCGGCCCAGAGAAACAGACTACGGGAGTTTCTCTGCACGTCCCCCTGGAAAATGATTCACTCCTGGGCGCCAGGATCACCGGCATTTTAAAGCCGTTTCCGTGGCCGTGGTGGCCGCCCATTCACTGGCCCTTTTGCTGGCTGTTCTCGCAGAACTGGCCCATGTATCACCACGATGCGGAGCACAGCGGTCACGCTTCCGGTTGCAGCGGTCTCACCTCCACCACGGTGCAGACACTGGTGCTGAAGCGATCAGTTTCCGTTCCCGAGGGCGGCACCTTCCTCTCGATTCCCAGCATCGCGGATGGATACATCTACATTGGCACCACGCAAGTGGGCGGAGTAACCGGCGGCTATCTGTACAAGATAGATATCGCCACCGGCGCGATTGTGCATACGTTTGGGGTGCCGTCACGGTCTGCGTACTATCCGGGCATTGGCGGATCGCCGGCCGTGGTGAACGGCAAGGTTTACTTTACCGGCTTGCCAGGATATGTCTATTGCCTGGACGCCAACACCTTCGCGGTGATCTGGTCTCTCGACTTACGCAATCCCAATGCGGCAATGAACCACCCGGTTACGAATCCGGCGGCTGACAGTTGGAGCTCGCCGGTTGTCGTGAATGGGAAGGTGTATATCGGCTGTGGCGAGGGCGAGTCTCAGGCGTACGGCTTTGTCTACTGCCTGGACGCCAATACCGGTCACGTGGTCTGGCTTTACAGCACCGATCAGTTTGTCACCACATCAGATAATCAGCCGAACGTAATTCCGCATGGCGCGGTGGGGATAAGTCCGCTGCCGCCCGGCTTCACTTCTCACTCAGACCCGCCGCACCTGGGCGCTTCTGTCTGGTCTTCTTGTGCTTACGATTCCGGCCTGAATCGGATCTACTTCGGCCTGGGCAACTCCTCCACAGGCGCGGGGCCGGCGGGCGCTATTGACTTCAAGTATGGCAGCGGCGTGCTCTCGCTGGATGCGGCAACAGGGGCCTTCAAAGGGTATTTCCAGCCCAGCCCCAGCGATAGCTACTATCCGGGCGACAGCGACATTGATATCTCCAGCAGCCCAACGCTGTTTAATCGCGGTACGCAAAGGGTGCTGGCGATCGGCAGCAAAAGCGGCGCTTTTATGGTCCTGGACGCTAACACCATGGCCAAATTGAATATGCGGAATGCACTGCCGAGAGACGCCATGACCGGAGGACCG
>JASLFF010000037.1 GCA_030150795.1 Terriglobales bacterium
TGAACGAGAACTTTTTTGAATTGGGAGGGCATTCGCTGCTGGCGACGCAGGTGGTGGCGCGGATCAGCGATGGGCTGGGAGTGGAGATCGGGTTGAGGAGGATGTTTGAGAGGCCGACGGTAGCCGGGGTCGCGGAGGCGGTAGCGGAGGCGCTGGAGCAGAGAGACGCTGAGGGTGGAGCAGGAGAAGCGGGAAAAGCGGGAGAGAAGATGCCGACGCTGGTGCGGGTGTCGCGGGAGCCGCGGGAGCAGAGCTTGCCGCTGTCGTCATCACAACAGAGGCTGTGGTTCCTTAACCAATTGGATTCGGGAACCCGGGCTTACAATATATCGGCTGTTCTGCGGTTGCGCGGGGAATTGCGCATTGACATTCTGGGAGCTGCCCTTGAAGAAATCATCCGCAGGCATGAAATCCTGCGTACCAGTTTCCCCGCAATCGATGGGACACCGTATCAGCTAATCTCACCAACTCCGCATGCGCCTTTTGAGATTGCTGATTTGACCAATTTGCCATCACAGGAAAAAGAAGCCCAAGTGCGCGACCTGGTGTTTGAGGAGGCGCAACGGTCGTTTGATCTAGCCAGCGGGCCCTTGTTGCGCACCTCTCTTTATAAGCTGCAAGAAGACGAGCATGTTCTGTGCTTTATCGTGCATCACATTATTTTTGATGGCTGGTCTGTTCCCATCCTGTTGCGCGAAATCACTTTGTTGTATGAGGCATTCTTGCACGGCAGACCCTCGCCGCTTCCGGACCTGCCATTGCAATACGCGGATTTTGCTGTTTGGGAACGTACCTATCTGCGAGGTGAAGTTCTCGACCATCACTTGGATTACTGGCGCGCGCAACTGGAAGGTTGTTCACAGCGCTTGGAGTTGCCCACCGATTTCCAGCGTCCGCCTGTGCAGTCTTTTCGTGGTGACACACACCGGATCCAGCTCTCGCCTGAGCTCTCTCGATCGCTAAGAAATCTCGGCGTTGAGCAGGGCACAACGATGTACATAACGTTGCTGGCCCTGATCAATATTTGGCTGTCCCATTACAGTAAGCAACGCGATATTTTGGTAGGAACACCAGTGGCCAACCGTGGTCAAATGCAAACAGATGCGATGATCGGGTTCTTCGTCAACACCCTTGTATTTCGCAACCGGATTGAGCCGGAAGCGCGCTTTATAGATCTGCTTGGCCAGGTGCGAACGAACGTACTTGAAGGTCAGGCGCACCAGGCCGTGCCTTTTGAAACGCTGGTGGACGTCTTGCATATTGAGCGTGATCCCAGCCGGAATCCGCTATTCCAGATGATGTTCAATATGGAAAATGCTTCCGATGCAAAATTTGAAATCCCCGGCGTGGTAGAAATGGAGCCGATGAGGTCAGGCTTCCTGCAATCGCGGTTTGATCTCTATCTGGTAGCAATACCGCGTGTCACGGGTCTGGAATTGGTCTGCAACTACAGTACTGATCTGTTCCGACCTTTGACCATAGAGATGATGACAACCTCATTGGCTGAGTTGATACGGCTGGCGCTAGAGACCCCTCAGGCGCGCATCTCGGACCTGATGGCGCAAATGATGCAATTCGAGCAGCGTCAGCTCATGGACCGTCAGAAAGAAAAGGCCCAGCGGCAAACGGCGGGACTCCGCGCCGTTCAACGGCGCGCTGTTTCCGGAACCACGAATTAGGGCACATACCTCACCAGATTTTTTAACTTACAAAAGCACTCATAAGAAAACGGGACCCCTATGAAAGCCGATTCCATTCCACTGAATCTTTCTGGCCTGCGCAAGGCAGGAACTATCAAGACAAACAACCTGATACGGACAGAGCCATTGCGGCCTGACTCAAGCGTGCCTCTGGTGGTGCTGCCCAATGTTGAAGGTCTGGATCTCGTGGGTTGGGCTGCATCGCAGAGAGCGTATCTCCAGCAATTATTGCTGCGCCATGGCGGGCTGCTGTTTCGCAATTTTCGCATTGCCGGAGCAGACAGATTTCAGGAATTTGTTACCGCCATCTCGGGAGACGCGTTGGAGTACATGGAGCAAACATCTCCGCGCCACAAGGTACACGGCAACATCTACACTTCAACCGAATATCCGCCGTCGCACCGGATCTTTTTGCACAATGAAAACTCTTATTCCGCAACCTGGCCCTTGAAAATCATGTTCTTCTGCGAGACGGCCCCTGTGGACCGCGGGGAGACTCCCATAGCGGATGTGCGGCGTGTTTACGCGCGAATTCCGGAAAAGGTCCGCGAGCGCTTTGCGCGGGATGGCTGGATGCTTGTGAGAAACTTCGGCACCGGCTATGGCGTTTCGTGGGAGACCGCATTTCAGACCAACGATCGCGATGAGATAACCCGCTATTGCCAAAAGCGCGGGATCGAATGCGAATGGCGCTCGAAGGAACGGCTGCGCATACGCCAGCGCCGGCCGGCAATTGCCAAACACCCTGTAACGGGAGAACTGGTCTGGTTCAATCATGCCACCTTCTTCCATATTTCCACGCTTGATCCTGAAATGCGGAACACGCTACTCGCAGAATTTGCGGAAGAAGATCTGCCCTATAACACGTATTACAGTGACGGCACTCCAATTGAACCTGAAATTCTGGAAATTCTGCGTGGCGCATATGAGGCAGAAACAATCAAATTTCCGTGGCGGGAACATGACTTGCTGTTGCTGGACAATATGCTTGTAGCGCACGGACGTTCGCCGTTCAGCGGTCCCCGCAAAATACTGGTTGGAATGGCAGAACCATTCCAATCTTTGGAGATAA
>JASLFF010000104.1 GCA_030150795.1 Terriglobales bacterium
AGCGGTTTCTTGTGCTTGCTGGCCTGCTTTTAGCGTTCCTGTTCAGCCTGCCGGCACAGAAGATGATTGCGCAAGACCAGGCGGCCCCCAAGCCGACATTCCGCAGCACAACACGGCTGGTTGTGGTGGACGTGGTGGCAACCGACGAAAAGGGCTCGCCGGTAAAGGACTTGAAAGCCGAGGATTTTGTTGTAAAGGAAAACAATGAGCCGCAAAAGGTGGTGGATTTCAGCTTCCACCAGCCTGGGAATGTTGCAGCGAACGCTCATCCACTTCCGGCAAATATTTTTTCCAACTCACCGGCCTACACGGGCAACAGCTCTCTCAACGTAATCCTGCTGGACGCAATCAACACGGACTTTAGCAACCATGCTTATGCGCAGGACATGCTGGTGAAGTACCTGGGCACGAATCCTAAGCTTCAGCCTACAGCGGTTTATGCGCTGGAAAGCAATCTGCGCCTGCTGCATGATTTCAGCACCGATCCACAGGCTTTGCGCGATGCCATTACACATTACAAAGGAATTGGCGTCTCTCACCTTGCAACCGTAGAGGCAGCCGCTTCACCATTTTCCCAGCGCGGCACTTTCCGGAATGTTCCCCAGGGCCGTAGTGCCGCCTTCCGGGGTATGATTTTTCTGGCCCAGACATTGGCTGGATATCCCGGCCGCAAGAACTTGATCTGGATTTCTGAAGGCTTTCCTCTCAGTCTTTATCCCGATTCGGTCATGGCCGACGAGATACTACAGACGGAGGACTACTCTCCCATCGTGGAAAAAATTGCGGACGAGCTGATGGGAGCGCAGGTGGCGCTTTATCCCATCAGCGCCGCAGGGGTTTCCAAGGACGATCAGTTCTCCGCCCAAACGGCAATGGCCGGCATGGCCGAGCGCACCGGAGGCAAGACGTTTTTCAATCGCAATGACATTGATACCGGCGTGCGCACCAGCCTGGATGACGGCTCAACCTATTACACGATGGAGTATTATCCGGCCAATAAGACTTGGAACAATAAATTCCGGCATATCAAGATCAGCGTGGCCCGACCGGGAGTAAAACTTCAGTATCGCGACGGCTACTACGCCAACAATCCCTTGGTAGTATTTGGGACTGACACTATGGGATCGGAGTTCAGCCAGGCGCTTGATATCAACGCGCCGGCGCTGACTGCGGTTTCGTTCCAGGCGGCGGTGCTTCCGGCTTCTCCGCAAACACAGAACAAGATGGCCGTGGTCTTTCACATTGATCCGCGCACGCTGGCTTTCCAAAGAGGAAGTGACGGCCTGGAGCATGCGGAGCTGAACTGTGTTGTGTGGGCTTATCCAAAAAAAGGCGATCCTATACGCGTTGAAGGCGGCACCATTACGGCGGACATGCCCCAGGACGACTACGAAAAGCTGCTGAAAAGCTTTTTCCCCTGCAAGCGCGCGCTCGACTTAAAGCCGGGCCAGTACACGCTTCGTCTTGGGGTCCTTGACCGGAAAGCGAACCTGATCGGCACGCTGAGCACACCGCTCAACGTTCCTTAGAGGGTGCTAGCGCAGCGGCGTGCTGGCCCCTTCAAAGACTTTGGTTACCGTGGTGCGGCCAACGCCATAGATGATGAAGCTTTTGTCGTCGAAGCCGTATTCCCGGAAAAGAAGTTCGGCCAGTCCGTCGCCATCAACGTCAACTGCGTCAATCAACTCCAGCCTTGGCGCCACGTCCAGACGTGAAGAATCTGTCACGCTGGAGGCAAGTTTCTGCGGCACGCCTTCAAAGTCCACACGCGCAATCACGGTGACGTAACGGGAGATAAATTTTCCCGGCGCGCCTTGTCCGCCCGCCGCAAGATAGCTGCCGGGAATTTCCGCGCTGAATACAATTACGGCGTCGTTGCTTAAATCCAGGTCAAAAGAGCGCATCACCACATTCTGAAGAGAACCAGTGTTGAGCTGCGCATTTTCCCGTGGAAGCTGTGCCAGGGCCAGCTTGCGCATCTTGGCTTCCATCTGCTGCTCTTCACCGGGCTTCCATTTAAACGCGAACGAGCGCACGTCGGTCGGTTCATTGTCAGAGACAGCCACAAAGGTCCTGGTGCCAGACGCAATTACAGGCAGCTTGATCCGCGGAGCCGGCGACCCTTGCGCCGGGGATTGAGTGGAGGGAGCCGGTGAAGGTTGGGGAGTGGATGCTGCTTCGGGCTGGGGCGGGGAACGTCGGCGGAGCACAGGCCGGTCAGCATCGTCCGGGGCATTGGAAGAGTCACTTGAGGGAGCACTTGTCGAAGACGCGCTGGTTGTCGAATCAGAGGTTCCCGGCGCGGGAGTGCTAGCGGGCGTGGCAGAAGGAGTGAAATCGCTGCGATGAATGATCGGACGGCCATCGCCCGGGTTAACAGGGGCGGGAGCCTGCGCCTTTTTTGGCTCTTCTGCAACCTGCCACTTGCCCAGCGCGGTCCAGCCCTTATTGTTGGTGCTGCTCAGGATGGTGGCGTAGCCGACGGGAATGCCATCTGACTGAGCTTCATAAACAATGCCATTATCGAGCGCCATGGGCTGCGGCTTGTCTTTATAGATGCCGGCATCATGGAAGCTGCCTTCATCCAGAATGGTAACGGGAAAGATGTGCGTAGCGACAATCCCTGCCGAGTCAGTAGTGACCTCAACCACGGCGGTAGCGCGCAGCTTGTGCGCTTTACGACGCTGCGCAAACGCGGTGGTTATGGCCGCCGCACACACCAGCGCAAGCGCCGCGCTGGCCAGGAACCTGCTTCTGCTATATAAATTCATTGATCTTATAAACACGGAAAAACCATGGAAGTTAATGATAAAGCCCCGGAGTTCTCTCTTGCCAATGAAGAAGGCAAGCAAATCGCATTAAAAGACTATCGCGGGAAGAACGTGGTGCTGTTTTTCTATCCCAAGGCCAACACGCCCGGTTGAACGATTGAGGCGTGCGGGTTCCGCGACGCATTCACCAAGATCCAACGGGCCGGAGCAGCAGTGCTGGGTATTTCCGCCGACAAGCCCTCCGACCAGAAGAAATTCAAAGAGAAATACGATCTCCCGTACTCGCTGCTGGCGGATGTGGACAAAACCGTCTGCAACCAATACGGCGTGATGAAAGAAAAGAGCATGTACGGCAAGAAATATATGGGGATTGAGCGGACGACGTTTGTGATCACTCCGGAAGGCCGGATTTCCGCGATTCTGAACGGTCTAAAGCCGGATGAGCATGCTGCGGCGGCGATAGCGGCGCTGAAGGGAAAATAGCAGATTCGTGCTTGCCCCATGGTCCTGGAAGACATACTCTGGTGCCATGAACTACGGAGGACGGATCACCATGGATGCGGGAAAGCGAGGTGGAAAACCTTGCATCCGGGGTCTGCGTATAACCGTCTATGAAGTGCTTGAGTATCTGGCTTCAGGCATGTCCCAGGAGGAGATTCTCAAAGACCTTCCTGATCTGGAAGACGAAGACATCAAAGCTTGTCTTGCCTTTGCCGCGGACCGCGAAGGGAAATTGTTTACTGCCCCTACTTGAAAATTACTCCTGCTATCAAAATAGCGTCACATCCTGCCTACGATCTTCTGCCAATAGTCCACCACTCTATTGCTATGCTTTTCACTCGCTCAACAGTTCCGTTGCAGTCTCTTATCTTACGAGGCCTTTCATCGGAATAAGGGATACCTCGGTGGCTGAAGCCGAAGGATCTATCAGCTTTACCGCAGGTCTAAAGACCTGCTCCACCCTGACGTAGGACACAGTAAAACCGAAAAAGTTTTAGCCAAATTCTGCCACTACCAGAGTATCGGTAATGTCTCAGTTTCGTGAAAACTGTTTATATCTGTGATCCTGAGCGCCGCCCGCAGAATCCTGAGCTGGCGAAAGGGACTAAGGGCAAGTCGAACGATCCCGAAAATGTCCTCCCCTTGCCATGCTGAGTCAAGGCGTTCTCTTGAGAGATTGTCCCCGGAAGCGCATTTCCCGGCCCTAATTTTCTGCCAACTGCTGCAAGCGTGGATTCATCTTTCGATCAGTACAATCTCCTTCTCCTGGGCAAAGTGCTGGTCGATACTCTTGTAAAGCTTCTAAATGAGCACTGTTTATAGGGATGGGAACGAGAATCCAGTGCCGATTTTAATGCTGCCGCAACCTGCTATACACTTTCTGCTGGAATCGGAGGAACGAATGCG
>JASLFF010000801.1 GCA_030150795.1 Terriglobales bacterium
TCCGGTTCCGTCGAAATGCCACAATCTCCAGCGCGAAGGGGGACTTTTCTCGACTTGCAAAAAAGCCTGTCCCTAGGGGGCTTGCTGAAAACCATTGGCAATCGTCCACTTGGCCAATGCACTTACTGTACTTGAGTACAATGTACTATAAGGATTATGCAAATCATTTGCAAGAGGAAAGTAGCCCGTTTACAAAAGATTTACACAACCCGGCGGTTTCTTTATCACAAATATGCAAATCGTTTCATATTCTTTGGCATGACCGCCCCATCGGTATATGGATTCTCTTCAGCAAGTTCCTTAATTAGAACAGTTTACGCATCAATGATCTCTCCCAGGGTGGCAGTTGAGTTGCACGTTTACAGCTCTCACGAGCTATGCCAGCTATTCAAACTGAACTCATTCCGGCAGCTACTGTAGCGGCAAGAACTGCTTTGTCCGTGCATACGTGCTCCACGTGGGACGAGTTGGAACAATTTCGTGAACGCTGGAACAGCTTGCTGCGTGCAAATCCGGCCTCTTCAATCTTTCAAACACCAGAATGGCTGGCTGCATGGTGGCAGGCTTATGGCAGGAACAAAGACCTTCTTGCACTCGTGTTTGCGGACTCAACGGACGCCATTGTGGGAATCCTTCCCTTGTATGCCGACCACACACGTTTTCTGGGCTTGCCCTTAACAACCCTGCGAATGGTGGGAGCGGGGTCGGGAGACTCAGACGGCCTGGACTTCATCACTGCGCCCGGATATGCAAGTGAGTGTGCACAGGCATTTATCGCGTGGCTTTCCGGACAGAAAGAATGGCAGATTTGCGCTCTGGAGACCCTGCCGCAAAATTCGCGGGTAGCAGACTGCATTTCCCATGGAATTCAAGAATCAGGCATGAGCATTGGTTCCACGCTCACACCAAACTTCATGATTGATTTGCCGCTGACGTGGGCGGAGTACGTGAGTTCCCTGGATTCGTCATTTCGGCCATTGCTTACGCGTTATCCCAGGCGACTGCAGTCCCGCTTCACCGTGAAGTTCTCGCGCTGCCAAGATATGGACGATCTCAAAGCCCAGTTGCAAACGCTGTTTAACCTGCATCAGATGCGGTGGACCGGCCGCGGTGAGACCGGAGCATTCGCCGGCAATGAGCGGCGCGATTTCTACTATCGTATGGCAGGCGCATTCCTGCAGCGCGGCTGGCTCGAATTCTGGCGACTGGAATTGAACGGCGAAACAGTTGGAGCCCAATTCTGCTTTCGCTATAACAACACGGTTTCCCTGCTCCAGGAAGGCTTTCATCCCAGGTACGCGGCAGAAAAGATCGGATACGCTTTGAAAGCGCATCTGCTGGAAGAGATGATTCGCACCGGGGCAAAGCGCTATGACTTTCTTGGAGGAGCCGATCCTTATAAATCAAAGTTCGGAGCGCACCAGGAAAATTATCTCAACATATTCATTTCCGGGCCTTCAAAGCTTGGTCGTCTTTATCTTCAAGTACAAAAGAGAAAACGTGCCTTCAAAGCATGGCTGAAGCGCAATCTCCCTGCAGCTCTGGTGGCTGCGCTGCGCGGTGCAAAATCTCGCGCAACTGGACCAATGCAATAACACTTTCAATCGGAGTAAAACTCGAATGTCAACCATCTATCAAAGCGTTGCAACCGAACCCACTACCGCCTCTCCTGACGAGCGTCTCAGAAAGCTTGGCCAGGAAATGGGGTTATGGAACCACGGCTTTGATTTCGCGCGTTTCGCGAAGCAGCTCTTTCGCGACATAGATTTCCACGACAAGACGATGCTTGAGATCGGCTGCGGCAAAGGAATGCTGTGCCTGTGGGCAGCTCTCCATGGCGCTGAAACTGTAGGCCTGGAACCGATGGCTGAAGGCTGTTACGACTCCAGCGAATGCCACAAGGCTTTCAGGCTGATGGCAGAGAAACTTAATCTACCGCAAGCAACAATTCTTCCGCACACAGTTCAAGGTTTTGCCGGGCCCAAGAACTACTTTGACGTCGTGTTGTCAGTGGCCTCTATTAACCATCTGGATGAAAAGAGCTGCGTCGCCCTGCTCGATTCGCCTGCCGCAGTCCACGAGTACCAGAACATTTTCCGCAACATTGCCGCCATGATGAGGCCGGGAGGCAAACTCATCATCATGGATGCTGCACGACACAATATTTTCGGTGATCTGGGGATGCGCAGCCCGTTGACGCCCAACATTGAGTGGTTCAAGCATCAGCAGCCGGAGTTCTGGGCAACGCTGCTGAGCGGTTGCGGCTTTGGCAATCCCAATATCAGGTGGGCCAGTGGCAAGCTGCTCAGGTATGCCAGGCTCACTTCGATTCCCAAGACTCTCTCTTATTTCGGGCAAAGCGTATTTCGTCTGGAAATGACAAGGGTCGCGTAGCGTTACGGTCAGCCCTCATGATAGTTACTCTTCGCACAGCGGGCCTTTTGTTTTCAGTCTCTGATATTCCGACTGCGAGAGATGGAGCTTGGCGCGAACTTGCGCCTCAGCTCCGTTCGCTATGGCTGTTGTTGCGAAAAAGAGACTATGCCATTTCAAGTAATTATGTGTCCTGACAAAAACAACCTCAGCGGCTGAAGCCGAAAATGTTGCTGGCTCTTTACGCAGGCCTGAAGGCCTGCTCCACCCCGCCAGAGGACACACTATTGCATAAATACCTGCTCCACCCTCTATAGCGGTTGTAGGATTGCTGTATCCCGAATCTCCAATCTCTATCCTCATGAATGCGCCATCCTGAAGGAATGCAATCTTGAGGGAAGAGTCAGCGGACGCAGGCTGGAAATGCAGCCTTTGTTTGAAGACTGGGCTGCGGTGACACGGAAACTCAAGAGAGTCCCCAGTTCCAGCGAATACGCATATCTGGGCAAGTACAGTGAAGGGCCTCTGCGGCAACGCTTTCACGGCTGGAATAACGTCCCGAAGGGACTGAAGGAATATGTGGAAGAAAATGGATGGCAAGAAAAGTGGAAGGACGTTCTGGAGTTGATTGCAAAGTTTAAGCCGACAGAGCCCTGGAAAACAGCCAGGAAGCAGCGGCAATAGATGAGACAGCGAAACGCCCGAAGATACTGGATGGAAGGTTGGTCTATGGACCCCCTATGCGGCCCTGCGCGCTGGCGTATTGCCCAACCAATGAAGCAGGAGTGCTGTACCTGTTTGGTTCTGTGGCCACCGATATGGGTTTTATGGTGACGCATCTGCAGTCAGACTTTCCCGATTGCGAAGCAATGCGCCGAATC
>JASLFF010000208.1 GCA_030150795.1 Terriglobales bacterium
AAAGTATGCGGGCGGCGTTGCGGACATCACTGTCCGGCAGAACATACAACTTCATTGGATCACCATCAAAGATCTTCCAGACGTGCTGCAAGCTTAATTCGATTGCGGCCTGACCTCGATGGCAACATGCGGCGACGTTACGCGAAACGTCACGGGCTGCCCGCTTGCCGGATTGAACGCGCACGAGCTTTGCGATGCTTCAGCGTTAGTCGATGAAGTCACGCAGCTGCTCGTCGACAATCCTGAGTTTTATAACCTGCCGCGCAAATTTAAGATCAGCATCAGTGGTTGCCAGGATTGGTGCTCCTATCCTGAGATTAATGATCTGGCTTTCACGCCCGCGGTCCGCGACGTGGCAGGGAAGAGCGAAGTCGGATTTTCCATACGCGTGGGCGGAGGGCTTTCTACCGAGCCTCACCTGGCGGTACGACTGAATGCTTTTGTGCGCTGGGAGCAGGTTATTCCGGTGAGCAGGGTCGTAGCTGAAATCTTTCGCGATGCGGACGGGCTGCGGGAAAACCGTGAGCGCGCCCGATTGAAATATTTATTCCTGCAGCACGGCTGGACAGCCGAATCATTCCTGCAGGAATTAGAGCGCAAACTGGGATATAAGCTGGAGCCGGGAGCTATTGAACAGCAGCCTGACGACGTGTTTCGAGACCATGTTGGCGTCCATCGGCAAAAGCAGCCAGGTCTTTTTTACGTTGGCGCGGCAGTGCTGCGTGGCCGCATCAATCCGCAGCAGCTGCGTGCGGCAGCCGACCTGGCTGAGCGCTATGGCAACGGCGAACTTCGCACCACCAACACACAGAACCTGGTGATTGTGAATGTACCGCGCGCAAGCACTGCGGCCGTAACTCTTGGCCTGGAAAGCGTGGGACTTCATGTTACGGCCTCGCCTTTCTGGCGCGGCGCAGTGGCCTGCACCGGCAGCGAGTTTTGCAAACTGGCCATCACGGAAACCAAAGCTTTCACTCGCTGGCTGGTGGAGGAGTTGGAAGAGCGAATTCCGGAGTTTGACCAGCAATTAAAGCTCAACGTCACGGGCTGTCCAAATAGTTGCGGCCAGCATCGCATTGCCGATATTGGGTTGGAAGGTAAAAAGCTCAAGATTGCCGGCCGCACCCAGGACGCTTACTACTTCTGCCTTGGCGGCGCGGTGGGTGAGCATGCAGGCTTTGGCCGTCCGGTGGGATATCGTTGCGCGGCAAGCGAAGTGCCGGATGCCATTGAGCGCCTGCTACGCAGCTATCTTGATGACCGCCGCGGCACAGAAAACCTGCGGCAGTTTTTCGCCCGCCACTCGGAAGCGGCGTTGCGGACTTTTCTTGCCGGACAAGACTTGCCGCCGGTATTGCGTGATCCCTCACCCGGCAGAGTGCCACACGGGGTGGAAGGATAGCCATGTCCCTTTATCCAATTTTCCTCAAGCTTGAGGGACACAAGGTGCTGATTGTTGGCGGCGGCCTGATTGCCGAACAAAAGATAGAAGCCGTGTTGCGCTCGGCGACAGACGTTACGGTGGTGTCACCGCAGATTACGCCTCGCATCCGCTTGTGGGCCCATCAGGGACGTATCAAATATCAAGCCGTTAAATTTCGTCCTGGCATGACCCGCGGCTATTTTCTCGTGATTTCCTGCACGGATTCTGAAGAGACCAACCGCGCCGTCTATCAGGAAGCGCGTGAAAACGGCGCGCTGGCAAATGCGGTGGATGATCCGGGATATTGCGATTTTTACGCGCCCGCGGTGGTCAGCCGGGGCGACTTCCAGATTGCCATTTCCACAAACGGGAATAGCCCAGCGCTTAGCCAGCATGTGCGTAAAAAGCTTGAGAATGAATTCGGGCCCGAATATGAGTCATGGACGGCATGGCTTGGGCAGATGCGCGACATCATGCGCAAGGTCCTGCCGCGCACAGAGCGCCGGAAAGAATTATTGATGTTGCTGGCGCTGTGTAAACCAGTAAAATCTCAAAATCAATCTATTCACGGAGGGAACCATGGACCACTTGAGAAAATCAGAGTTGGAAACCAAACTGAGGCACGCGCTGAAAGAGCATCAGCATGAAGGCCTGAACATGATCGGTAATGCTGACCAATTGCTGCACCGCCTGGTTGAAGCCGTGGAAGAGTGGAGCGAAGGCGGTTTCATCAGCCGGCAGAAAAGCGCGTAATCATGTCCGGAAAGGTTTACATTGTGGGCGCCGGCCCGGGGGCGGCGGACCTGTTGACCCTGCGCGCCGCTACTTTGTTGCGCGCAGCGCAGGTGGTGCTGCATGACGATCTGGTGCCGCAGGAAATACTTGATCTCTGCCCGGCTTCCGCGCAGGTCGTCAACGTTGGCAAGCGTTGCGGGCACCGCGGCCGCAGCCAGGAACAAATCAATGCGCTCATGGTGTGGCATGCGCATGAGACTAAAGCACAGACCATTGTACGGCTCAAGTCCGGCGACCCCGCGGTTTTTGGCAGGTTGGGTGAAGAACTGGACGCGCTGCGGCGGGCCGGAGTTGAGTTTGAAATTGTTCCCGGCGTTACGGCCGCCAGCGCTGCTGCGGCTTCAGCGAAGATCACGCTTACCGACCGCCGCGCAGCGTCAGCTTTGGTCACCATTACCGCTCACAATAGCCGTGATGAAAACATCGGACGAACGATGGTCAATCCTCCGCGCACAACTTTTGCTATTTACATGCCTGGCCCTGACTATGGCCGCACCGCGCGCGAGTTGATGGATTCAGGTGTTGCGGCAAGTATGCCCTGCGCAGTGGTATCGAATGTAAGCCGCAAAGAAGAGCAAATACGATTTCTGACTCTTCATGAATTGCCTTCAATCAGCGGAATTCCGGCACCCGCGTTGCTGATTGTTGGCGAAGTGGCTCGGCTGAATTCCAAAGATGCCAGCAAGGAACTGGAATGCCTTATTCATTCTGCGGAAAGAAGCCTGATGGATAACTCTGGTGTTCGCATCCAGGCCTCCACCCAACCGCAGTAGTTTTTCATTCGGTGTCAGCGACCTTGCCGCTCACAAAAATGATTTTGATTTTTGGTTGATTATAAAAATAGAGCAGCTTGCCATTGGCTCCTTTGGATTGGTTTGCGGGCTGTCCGCAGGTGGATACAATCTGATCCAACGTCTGTCCAACTTCGGGGTTGCAGGCAGGACCTTGATTACTTCCTTTTTGGGCGTCTTGTTCACTTTGATTGTCCTGATCCTGACCACCGTTTCCATTATTGCCTGGATCATCTCCACCCTGCTTAAAGACCTTGCTGATCGCTTCCTCCACCTGGCTTACATTTTCCGGCTTCAGGCCCTTGAAATGGAAAACAATGTCACCTTTATAAGGATTTTGCTGGTCGTTTGATTGCTTACAAGTGATGAGCGAGAACTTGACCTCGCCCTTGCTCTCGTTCACCTCCAGTTTGATGGGATAGACCATTTCTCCAGTTCTTACGACATCCATCAGTTGATTTGCTGCTTGGTCCCCAATTTTTGATGCACCCTGTCCCATTGTCGCGCCGACCTTCGGAATTTTCGACAACCACCCGCCGGCTTTTGCGATACCCTCACCATTGCAGGTGCTGTTAGCAGGCTTGAGCTTGCCATCCGCATAGCTGTTTGTGCATTTAGCGATAGTCACAGTGGAGGAACTCACTGGCAAAACGCGCATGCCTCCGCCGGGGCTTTGGACCTCCAGAGCTGAATCCGGATTGCCGACATGGCATCCATCTGTTCCCCGGGCCAAGGTATATTGCGCTTGCAATTGTTCAAGAACTGAAGGTGTGTTTTGTGCTTGAAGAGTAGTAAAAGACATGGCCGCACTGATAACCAGTGCGATTACAGATAGGCGGCGAAAGAAGTTGATGTTCATCGGGCTCTCCTTGGGGTTCGCTGCGTTTTTAAATTGTGGGTTAAGTCAATGTCTCACGGGTCCCTGAAATGTGGCCGGGCTAAGGGGGGATTAATATTTATTCGATATCAGCCACTTTGCCATTCATAAAAATGATTTTGATTTTTGGTTCATTGTAAAAATAAAGCAGTTTCGTGCCTGCTCCTTTTGACTGGTTGGCTGGCTGTCCGCACGCGGCCATCACTTGATCAACGGTTTGGCCGACTTCAGGATTGCAGGCCGACGGGCTGTTCTGAGGCTGTGAGTCCTGGTTTCCTTGAGATTGCTGGTTATCTTGCCCACCGCTCTGGGCCTGTTGGTCGCCACTATCTGCGCTGAATACCTCAGCGATTTTGTCTTCTATTTGGGTAACGCTTGCTGACTTAAGTGAATCCTTGGGAAACTCAATGATGACTTGGCCAGTGTAAACAACGGCTTGGCCAGAATCGCCGGAGCAGTATCCAAAAGAAACTTTCACATCGTCTTTATCGACCTCAAGTTTTGTGGGGAATACCTTATCGCCTTTCTCAAGAGCGACTAGAGCCTGCTTGGTCATATTCAAGTAATAAGTGCACTTGAAGCCGGCTTTGGTGAAGCTTCCATTTCTGTAATGGGAAGCACACATGGTGGAGGATCCTTTTTGCGGCAATGCAGCAGGGCCTGCTTTCTGAAGCGCCAAACCAGTTTCGGGATTGGTGACGGTGCATCCACCTTTTGCGGTCATCTTGGCCAGCGGATATTGCGCCTCCAACTGTTCCAGGACTGAAGGGGAAGCTGAAGGCGAAGAAGCTGTGCTCTGTGCATTAAGCGTAGCCACAGATGCGGCCACGAGCACGGTTAAAGCAATGCAGAGAAATAAGCGCTTTGTCATGGTCAGAGTTCTCAACGAAGCATTGCTGCTCGTTATTTACTTTCCTCCCGGCGTGCCGGTACTTTTTTTAACTTCCTGTTCAGCGCCTTCGGCATCTTTTTGCTGATTTTGTAATTCGCCGTCGGCATCTGCATCCGGCTGCGGAGCGGGTACTTCGCCGCCTATAGTGCTTGTATCCGGTGCTTTCGGCAATCCATTTTTACCGGAGTTGTCCGCCATGGTTTTCAGTCCGGCATCCAGTTTTTCCCGGAACTGGTTATGCATTTCCTGCAGATCGCTAATTTCCACGTCTGCATTTGTGCCAATTGCGCAATCACCTTTTTTACTGCTGACTACGCTCACGCCGATCTTGGTTCCATTGGGCTCGCCACCGCGGACAAGAACGTCACCCGCTGTAACGGCGCATTCGCCGGAATCGCCAACTAAATCGACATTGCCGGCGACAACAAAGACCCGCTGGTTAGGATCGAGTGCCGCAGGAGTTTCTTCCGTCTGATTATTTGCATTCTGCGCGGGCACATTGCTGGCTGCTGGAGCAGGCTGTGCCGCTGCCGAGCGCTCTATCGCTAACTGGCGTTGCACCTCATCTGCAATCATTTGCTTGACTTCTGGAGAAAGCGCGACCTGGCCGCCTCCATTATTCCCAGAGTCATTCGCATCCTGCTGCATCGCTGCCGCATTGGCTTCGGCGCGTGCTTCGTATGAGGCCCGCAAATTTTCGGCAAGCAGATAATCGGTCAACCAGAGTGACGCACTGGCGTAAGCAGGATAGGGTGTGAAGTAATAGCCATAATATCCATACCAGGGATTTCCAGCCCATCCCCAGCCATAGACAACAGGAGTAGCCCACGGGCTATAGGCCCATCCATAGAATGCGGGGTGATAATAAAAGGCTGGCGCGTAGCCGTAATAAGGATTGCCGTGCCAGTAATAGGAGCGATACGCATATGCATACCGGCGTCCGCCATAAACATACGTACGCTGAACATACACATGGCCGCCGCGTGCGATATATCTGCGCTCCGTGAAGCCTCTGCCATGTCCGTAACCGACGATTCTACGGCCTCCGGCTCCTCTGGTTTCGAAACGAGTTCCGCCCCTGAAGTCGCGATGAACCGCTAACTCGCGCCCGCGGCTATCGCGTCCACTGATTTCCCGAACTCTGCCGCGTCCATCAGTAGCCACACGCCGACCACCTACTTCGTGTACAGTGCGAACTGCTTCGTGCCTGGGTGGGCTGCTATGCCCAGTCCCGACACTTTTACCGGTGTTTCCAGCCGCTGAATTTTTTTCGTGGTTGCTCGTTCCCGAATTTCTATTGTTATCGGCCGCACCTGCGTTTCTGTCCTTGTTGTTGGCAGCTCCAGCGTTTCCACCCTTATTGCCGGAATTAGCGTTTTTGACGTTATTGCCAGCTCCAGTATTTCTGCTGTTATTCCCCGCAGCGGAGTTCCGACCGTTATTTGCTGTGGTGGAACCCGGACGCCCGTTGGCGCCTGAGTTGACATTACCGTGAGACGAATTAGAGCCGCCGCTCGGCTTCCCCATATTGCCACTAGACGGCCTGCCAGTACCGGATCCACCGCTCGGTCTGCCGGCATTTCCACTGCTCGGCCTGCCGCCGCTGTTTCCATGACTCGCACTTCCACTGGACGGATGCGCTGCGGGAGCAGCCTTAGCGGGCGCCGCGCTGGGAGCAGATGAAGGTTTGTGCTTGTCATCACCCCTCGATATGGTTGCCAGCGCCAAGATAAAGATAAGAACAGCAATAGCGGTGTGCGGAATGACGGATACTGCCTGTTTTGAATTCATGCGGCCTCCTGAGCTCCTGATGCGATGGGACACCTGCGTTGGCGCACGGATACCATTCCGAGCGACATCGGCTGGCCAAGCGTTTGTGTCTTGGCTTATAAGGGGGATTTGCTTTTCGGGATACTTACTGCGGGGCCCAAAGTCTCAGGCGCGATTCGGAAAAGGTTCAGGTTTGCCGCTGCATGGCTTCTGCCTACCCTAGTCGTACGCCTACAACCCGGATGAACGGAGAAATAAAGTAAAGTTCTTCTGAGTAATCGTACAAGTATGCAGCAAATCAGGATAAAATTTGTGTGAAGTTTTGATAAGTTTGCTGGGTCTGGAGATTAGTGTTTCCTTAGAGTCGCCCCCCAGCGATCGACGGCACCAGAGTTACCTCGTCGCCTTCCTTGAATTTGTAGTCTTTCCCTAAGAAGCGAATGTCCTCGTCATTGACGTAAATATTCAGGAAGCGGCGGACGTTGCCTTGTTCGTCGCGCAGGTGTGGCTTGAGGTCAGGAAAGCGGCTGCCGAGCGAATCAAGCAGGCCAGGCAGATCGGGGCCCGCACATTCATAGTGGTCCAGCCCCTCAGTATGACGGCGGAAGGCGCTGGGGATGGAAACTTTAACGCTCATTAGGCAGCTCCTTTGCCGGAGGCACGCGCCCCGGCGAATTGGGTTTCAAGAAATTGTTCGAAAGCAGCCAGCTTTGGTGCAATCGGTTCAACCGCTTCAAACCGGCCCGCAAGAGCGTCTGTGGTCTTGAGGCCGTTGCCGGTAATGCAGAGAACGGTCGTCTCATCAGGACGGATACGCCCTTGCGCATAGAGTTTCCGCGCCGCTGCCACGGTGACGCCGCCGGCGGTCTCAGTAAAGACGCCCTCGGTTTCGGCCAGCAGCGCCATGGCTTCAACGATCTCAGGATCGCTGGCATCTTCCGCCCATCCACCGCTGCCGAGAATAGTCTTGGCGGCATAGAAACCGTCAGCAGGATTGCCGATAG
>JASLFF010000369.1 GCA_030150795.1 Terriglobales bacterium
TGGCTGGCCGGGATCTCACGCCTGCAGAGTTTGAAGCTGCGGCCCAAACGTCAGCATTCGAACCGCCAAAAGATCCTTTGCCAGTGGTTGTGAACCAGTCATTTGCGCGCGCTTACTTTCCTACGCGCAATCCAGTGGGGCAAGTTTTTGGCGACAGGCCCGCGCAAGGAAGATGGCAAGCATATCCCGGATATGAAATTGTGGGCGTGGTAGCCGATGTCAAGTTCAGCAACTTGAGAGATGAAATCAAACCTGCCATCTATTCGGCAACCTTGGATGGCGCAGCCTCCTTTGAGCTCCGTACCTCGGTTGATCCAGCGTCTTTAATTTCGGCTATCCGCAACACCTTGAACGGCGTTGACGACAATCTGGCCATCGTCCATATAGATACGCAAAAGGGGCAGATTGCTCGTCAGTTGGCAGAAAACCGCATGGTTGCACAGCTTTCCAGTTTCTTCGGAATCATGGCGTTAGTATTGGCCTGTCTGGGCTTATATGGTTTGCTTTCTTATGAGGTAACAAGGCGAACGCGGGAGATTGGCATCCGCATGGCCATCGGGGCGCAATCGCGTAACGTGGTCCGTTTGGTGCTGGGTAAAGCTCTCTTGCTAATCGCCGGAGGTGCCATGGCGGGGATTGCAGTGGCTCTGGGAGTTACGCATCTTCTCACGAGCTTTCTTTACGGCGTCAAAGCGGGCGATCCCATCACGCTATTAGCTGTGGCAGCTCTGCTTGCGCTGGTTGCACTGGCTGCATGCTATATCCCCGCGCGTCGCGCGACTAAAGTCGATCCTCTAGTCGCCCTGCGCTATGAATAGCCGGGCTGAGGCCATAAGTCATCTGGCGGCTTGGATACCGCGCTTGTATGATTGCGGTCTATGAGTCCATCCAGCACTGAAGTCCAGACCGTCAGCAACGCAAAATCTCAGGCGCATAAGAAAATTGCCGTGCTCGGCTGCGGCAAGATGGGAACCATCCTGCTTGAGTCTTTTCTCGAACGAAAGCTCATCACGCCGCAAGAAGCTATCGCCACGGTGCAGCATGGTGAACGCAGCCAGGAGCTGTCGCGCGAACTCGGCGGCGTTGCGGTCGGTACGGACAATCGCGCCGCCGTCGCAGGAGCAGAGATTGTTCTGCTGTGCGTAAAGCCGCAAGTGCTGGGACAGTTGCTGGACGAAATAGCGCCCGCGCTCGCGTCCACAACGCTTGTGATATCGATCGCCGCTTCGACAACAACAAGTTTTATCCAGCAGAAATTGGGCAACAATATTCCAGTTGTCCGAGCCATGCCCAACACGCCTGCTATGGTGGGCGCGGCGATGACCGCCGTGTGCGCCGGCCCGGCAGCAACCGCCCAGCATCTGGATACGGCGAAGCACCTGTTTGAAAGCGTGGGCCGCGCTCTTGTCGTCGATGAGAAACATATGGACGCGATCACGGCGCTTTCCGCCAGCGGCCCGGCATTTGTGTTTGTGATCCTTGAATCGCTGGCAGAAGCCGGAGTGAAGGTCGGGCTACCACGCGAAATGGCCACAACGCTGGCCGCGCAGACTCTTTATGGATCGGCACAGCTTGCGCTCGAAACCGGACATCACCCCGCGCTGCTCAAAGACGCCGTTACAACTCCGGCTGGCTGCACAATCGAAGGCTTGATGGAACTGGAAAAAGGCGGCCTGCGGGTCACGCTGATGAATGCCGTGATCAAGACGACGATCAGGGCCAGGGAGTTGATGACGAGCTAGAAGGCTTTTGGCCCGTGGCTCTTGGCTTTAGCTCTCATCAAAATGCGAGGTTTGCTTTAGCTAAGAGCTAAGAGCCAACAGCCAAGAGCCGTCAGAACGGACTGGTGCTTGATCGAGGATTGCCGCTGCGGGAGAGTTAATGTAGACTTGTACCCGATGTTACTTTCTGTCTCCAACATGGCCATGTGCTGTTGCGCGATGGCTATGTGTGTGTTCACGCCGGGGCAGAAAGGTTCATAGCAAGTTTTTATTCAGCAATCATGAACCCGCTGCCTCAGGTAGCGGGTTTTTTAGTTTTGCCGCAACTTTGTCCTGGCTAGAAATGGACAACTTCACAGGAGCAGGAAAATGAGCACGAATCTACGATACGAATTGCGATGCCGCGAATGCCAGAGCACCTGGGGCAATCAGCCAATTTCTTTTTGCCAGAATTGCTTCGCCCCGCTGGAAGTGGCGTATGACTGGGACCGCATCAGCAAAGAAATCAGCAAAGATAAAATCGCTGGCCGCGCCACCAACCTCTGGCGTTATAAAGAGCTGCTGCCCCTGCCTGATACCTACGACGCTAGCACGCCGGCGGGCTTCACGCCTCTGCTCAAAGCAGCCAAACTGGGCGAGGCCCTGCGCAGTCGATCGGTCTATATCAAGAATGACGCTGTCTGTTTCCCCACGCTCAGCTTTAAAGACCGCGTGGTTGCCGTGGCCCTCACGCAGGCCAGAAACTTCGGCTTCGATGTCGTTAGTTGCTCTTCTACCGGCAATCTGGCCAATGCGGTGGCAGCGCAGGCCGCGCGCGCAGGCTTGAAAGCCTGCATCTTTATTCCTGCCGACCTTGAGCCCGCCAAGGTTTTGGGCACGCAGGTCTATGGAGCGCAGATCGTCCGCATTGACGGCAATTACGACCACGTGAACCGTCTCTGCTCGCAGATAGCGGACAAGCATCGCTGGGGCTTCGTGAACGTTAACCTGCGGCCTTACTATGCTGAAGGTTCGAAGACTGTGGGCTATGAGATCGCCGAGCAACTGGGCTGGCGTCTGCCGGACAATATCGTTGTCCCCATGGCCGGCGGATCGCTTATCACCAAAATCTACAAAGCTTTCAAAGAACTCATCAACCTTGGATTCGTGGAAGAAAAGCAGGTCAAGTTCTTTGGCGCTCAGGCCACCGGCTGCAGCCCAATCAGCGTGGCCGTAAAAGCCGGACGCAATGAGATTGAGCCGCAGAAACCGCAAACCATCGCGCGCTCGCTCGCTATCGGCAATCCTGCTGACGGTTTCTATGCCGCCAAGACTATTCTCGGCAGCGGTGGATGGGCGGAAGATGCCAGCGATCCTGAGATCGT
>JASLFF010000389.1 GCA_030150795.1 Terriglobales bacterium
GTGTCTGACACCACGGCCGATGAAATTGTGCTGGTGCTGTTGTTCGTGATCTGGAGGTTATATTGAACTGGCGCACCCGCAGGGGCCGTAGGCGAAAGCGGCGTCATCGCGAGAGTAAGGTCTGCCGTAGTGCAGCTGCGCGCGGGATACGCCACCAGGTCCTGAATTTCACCGGGGCGGTTAATAGCAAGATCGCTCAAGGATGCCAGCACGCCGCCTTGGCCGATTCTGAACACTGCGACTCCAAATGCGTCGTCCGCTACATAAAGGAAAGTTCCGGTCGCATCTGTTGCCATTCCCGCAGGCGTGTGGATCTGCGCGCTGGTGCCGAATTTTCCGACGTTCACCAGGCTGCCATCAGGGTTCACCGTGAAAGAGTTGATGCTATTGGTGAATTGGTTGCTCTGGAAGAGCAAGGTGTTGTCAGGGCTATATAGGACCAGGTTGGAATTGTTTCCGGACGAGGTGAACGGCGTTCCCGGCACTGGAGTAAGAACGCCCGACGTGAGCGTGCCTACTGAATTGTCAACAGTCCATGCGTCGGCAAGAGCGGGACTGCCAGTCGCTTCACCGGCGTAGAGACGATCAGCGGCGCAGCTGAAATCGAGCCCGGAAAGACTTCCTGAACCTGTCTTGGCAAATGGTGAACCCGTGACCTGCGACAATACGCCGGCATTGATGGTGAACATCGATACGCTGGTTTGGTTTGAAGTCGCCAGAAATTGGCCGTTGGGAGAAATCACCATGCCGGCATTGGGCGAGCAGCAGTTCGCGGTAATAGTCGGGTTTCCTGCCGCGTTTAACAGCGGAGTCACCGCCCCGCCCGCGCCGATAGTGAACGTTTCAATCTGGCCATTGCTTGAAGCAAAAAGGAAACTGCCATCCGGCGTGGCGGCCAGTGAAATACCCTGGCAGGCATCGAGTGTGAGTATGGTGGCAACAGGCGCGCCGACGCGGGTAAGTACGCCGCTGGCCGGATTGATCGTGAAAGAAGTAATGGTGCGGTCGCCCGTATTGGCCACAAACAGCAGATTGTTGATCGGACTTAGCGTGATCCGATTGAGGCCGTAGCAGACCACGTTCGCGCCCACTCCGCCGGTGGAATAGGGCGAGCCGCTCAATTGCGTAAGCGCACCCGTAGCGGAGACCGAATAACCGGAGACCGTGTTGGCGGCCGCCTGATTATTCACGTAAACGTAATTCCCCTGGGCCTGCGCGGCCAAAGGAGACAGGACCGCCATCACGAGCAGCAACATGGCAAAGAGCCGGAGCAATCCGGCAGGCTTGGTTCCTGTATTGACTTGTGTTGAAATTTGGGCGCGCATGGGTGTTGCCTCCAAAAGGGGGTGCTTAGAACTGAATGAATGACTGAAGCGGATTGCCTTGTGCGTCGCTATAAGTAACGCTCATGGCCGGACTGCTGCCTTTTTGCCAGGACTCGTACAGACCCTGCGGAACGCGGAACGATCCGGTCACATGAGTGCTGCTGCCGGACGAAAGAGAAAGGCCGGTAAGTTGTCCGTAGACAATGCGGCCGGCATTGGGCTCGTGCAATGAAATGGTGGCGTTGCCGATGCTGGAGGAAGTGTTATTGGCGACGGTCAGCATGATCGTGATCTGAACGTCTTTACCCGCCGCTGCCGCGGCGCCCAGGGTGTAAGTGCCGCTGAAGTCACTTGCGGGCGCGGCAAACGCGCTCAAAGCAAGCGCAAGCAATATAAGGGCAGAGATTCGCAGGGATGTGCGTGCGGAAATCATGGAATTCCTCCAGCGGCTTCAGCCCGTGGCTGCAGCCAGACAAAAATGAAAGCTTTTTGAAACTGCTTTAGGGATGGGAGCCCGGAAGGGACTTTCCTCTTACCCCGATAGTTCGTTTTGCGATACTCGTATGGCGATACTTAATATCGAAGGCATTAAGGGTGGCTTGAGGACGGATTAAATTTTCAAAAGTTTTGATGATTTAAAGCGCCAGTCTTGCCTTCCATTATTTGCCGAGCGTTCTGCAAGCCAAAATGGCTTGCCGACATTTCTGTCTTCTTATCAACAGATACATCGCCGCAAAATAAAACAACTCAACAAAAAAGCGGGGCTTTGAGACCGGAAGGGAATACCGCTATCTCTTTCCCCAAAAAAATCAGACTTGCAGTATTTGGACCCGGCCCGGAAGGAGCCAGATCCGAAGTTTGGTATTACTCAACATGGCAAGAGTAAGCTGGCGGGATTAGGCCGCCGTTAAGGACGAATTAAAAATTCAAAAGATTGGCGGAAGCGCCGAGCCAATGCCTAGTCTTGGTAGATTGGCAGTGAAATTCCGGCGGTTTTTGGGCGACACCCTAAACCAAAGACCCGCCGAAGGTGGGTTCTTGGGGGTGAAGCCGTTATAGAGCAGCCCACTAAAATATGGCCAAACAGCGCATATGAATTACTGCGTTTTTTCCGGGCACCAGTCTTCGTCCTCAGTATGAACGGGCCGTTTGGTGGCGCTTGCCTGAACGTCACGCAGAATGCATTCAAGCTCCATCAAGGCTTTAGGATAGGTGGGCCGTTGTGTGTTCAGCAAAGGATAGAAATTCTTGATGGCGATGGTCTGATTGCCGGAACCATGCTGGATCTTCAGTTGCGCTTCCCAGTCAAAATCCACGACCTTAATCTGTGACGGGATCTCAGCCGGCACGGCGCGCATTTCTTTGCTGTTCAGCAAAACAGTGAGCCGATGCAATTGCGCAGGGGTGAGCCTGATGTTGACCGTGCCCGTTTTGCGATCATTGCCGGACTCACTGTACCGCACGCGGCCGTCCGCAAATATTTCAAGGTCCTCTGTATGCATGTTCCCAATAATCGGTCCCTTGATGTCATTGTGTACTACCAAGATTGCCTTTGGTGTGTCTTTAGCGAACAACATCAACCCGGATAAAAATATGACAGCCATAAAAATGAAGCGCATAAACAGCAGTCTACCTCAGGCCTGAATTCCGCCAACGGCGGTTTGAATCCATGGCGATTGCAATAAAAACAGGCTGGCGATCTTCCGCCAGCCTGTTGGTTAAGTGTGAAGTTACGGAACGATGTAAACGTGTCCCTGGCCGTGTTGCGCAGTGGTCGGGAACAGGACCGCGCTGTTTTGCAGCGACTGGTCAGGGATGAACAATCCCGGATCGTCCGCGATTGCCAGATTGGCTTTGGAATCAGTCTGGCTGTTGAAGGCCAGAGCCGTGACCGGGCCAAGTCCCTGGTTGAGGCTCAGAAGAGGATTCAACGACGCCTGCGCCACCCAATCGATCATGGTTGTGCAGATGCTGCCGTACTGATCAACTTCCGGCGCCTGAGCGAGTCCGCCGCTTACCGCGCTGTTCGACGGCAATCCGAGCGAGCCCATGAAGAGCCCAGGAGCGGTCCCAGGATCAGCCGGTACCGTGGATGAGAGCTTCACGCCCAGCGGAGGCAGGCATTTTTCGCGATCGCCTACTGGGCCCACCGCTATTGCTGCCGGGTTAATGAAGACCTGAGGTTGATTGAGCAATTGCGGATCAGGGCTTTGCAGACGCGAGATCGGTTTGTTGATTACCACAGCACTGCCTTTTGCAGCGTCAGGAGAAGCTGCAACGATCTGCGATACCTGGCCACCCTTGATCAGCTGGCCTCCGGCATTTGCCGGTGGTCCAAGCTCACCCAGAAATAGCGTGTTGCCCTGGAAGGCCATCGCGAGTACGCCGATGGAGTTAAGGGTCCCGGCCACCGCAATCGGTGCCGTTGGAGCGGTTGCCGGCTGTTGAATCTTGTTGATTTTGCCGTTGTTGTAGTAGCCGATATAAACGGCTCCATCGTTAAAGGGACCGTTTGGAATGGCTACCGCTGAAGGTACACCTTTGCCGGAATTCAGCAGGCCGGTTTGTGATACCGTGCCGCCCGTGCCGTCTGGAATGAAGACAAGCCGCACGATGCTGCCAGTCTGGCTGCAAACACCAGTCACGCAACCCGAAGCATCCGGAACATAGACATTCTGGCGACCGAGTCCATCTGGTGCAGCGGCTGCAGGCTGGCCGGGTACGAAGCCTGCCGGCTTGAAGCAATGACTCATGGATGCTGCGCCGGTGATCGGGTTCTGATCAATGCGGCAGAAGCCATGATCTTCTTCAGAGATCCACCAGTTGGTCTGTAACCACAGCAAACCTCTTGGGTGGGTTACGCCGGAGAGGAGCAGGACCGCGCGACGAGCAGCGTCATGCGATGGGGCTCCAACCGGAGGATTATCGTTACCATTCTGGCTGTTGACGCATGGAGGAGGATTGAGCGGCGTGGTAACGCACGGCTCCTGCGTCAGGCTGCTGGAAGCTTGATACAGCCACGTCTTACCGGTCTTGGGCAGAATGTTGGCAATTGCCGGAGCCGGAGCTTCAATGATTGGATCGGTGCTGACAGCCATATCCTCAATGAATGCCGTGGTTCCGTCAGAATTCAGCTGGCTGAGAGCAGTTGGTGTCGCCGTCTGAAGAAAGTTAATGCCGAAAACCAGGGTATATTCCTGAGGAATCGGGCTGACTGGACATGCGGTTACTGCGTTCGTTGGACTTCCAACAGGTCCAGCGCAAACGCGGCCGCTCTGATTCCAAACCTGCATGTTATCCGCGCTGAATGTGTCATAGCGGATGATGCGATTGCCATTGCCCCAGTAGAGCCAACGTCCGTTGGGGTTGTTGGAGAAAAACTGGTCAGAGACCAGTCCTTGCTGGGTTTGCAGTTTGCCGAACTCCAGGATTGCCTGGCAGGCAGGCAGAACATAGGTGCATGCATCGGCGTTCTGAATGCGGTTCAGGAAGCCGGCTTGCGTCGCCCACAGATCATGGCCGACCCAGGCGATGCTCAGCAGCGTCTTGCCATTGAAAGAAGTGCCTACACGTTCCACTGCGTTCCCGGCTGGGGTGAAGTTGGGCGTGTAAGGATTCCTGATGCGCCAGATATCGCCGCTGCCCTGAAAGCAGATATAGAGCTTGCCATCCGGACCCATACGAACATCGCGCACAAAGCGAGGTCCATTCACCGGGGAGCCATTGGTGAATACAGAAGCAGTGCTGTCAAAAATCCTTACCTGCGACTTTGCATTAATAATGGTCCTGCCAGGCTCGGTGGGAGATGCCATGAACTCAAGGCGGGTAACTTCTTTAATTCCGGCCACGAAGACGTAACCGTTGGTCACCACGCCCTGGTTGGTGATCAAGCCCGCGTTCTTGGTCTCTACCTGATAATCCACCGGGGCAAAAACTCCAGGCAGATAGCAAGTGTTGAGGTTCAAAATTCCATTCGAAGGCGCGGTGTCCGGCCCAGTGTTATCAAGGCGGCAGAAGCCAGAAGCTCCGTCAGATACCCACCAATCGGTTAAGGGCGCTCCGCCGGGGACGGGGTTTGGCACAACCGCTCTTACCATTCCAGCCGGGCGAAACATTTGTTGATTTCCCACTTGCACGCCCGGTGCTGCAAATGCGCTGGTTACAGATAGCAGGGTAACCAGGGCCAGCATCAGGCTGCGTTTCCATGAGCGAGTTAGCAAGGTCTTTTTGTCTTCCTTGCTTGAGGCCCGCAAAAGGTTCGAGTTCATTGTTGGTTCCTCTCTTCGATGAATGCTTCTTATTACTGATCCCGCCTCTTCGAGCCCGATGCGGGGGAAGTGCTTTCTGCTTTGGAACTGCCGGACCGGAGTCCGGCAGTCCCAGGTTTGGTTACCGCAGGAACGTGATGCCACCTTGAGCAAATCCACCAGCGTCCGAAGTGATTGTCACTAGGTTCGGCGGCGGTATGTTGCTGAAGCGGAGCGAGAACACGCCCTGTGCGAATGGGATGATTGGCGCCATCACGCCTTGCCACTGGAGTCCGGTGGCGGGGTTAAGGATGTCCAAAGTGCACGTCAGCGTGACGCCTGGCGTAAAGTCGCTAACGTTTACGATCAGGCGGCCCTTGGTACGGCGATACACAATGTTGCTGATCACGATCTGGTCTGTCGCCGGACGGACGATTACGGTTACGGTTGCCGGCGCGCTAACCAAATTCGGCGCTACGCTGCTGGTTGCCGTCACCTGGAAGGTGAAAGTTTGTGCAGCCGTGAGCTGCGGCACTGTAGGTGCTGTGAACGTCACGGGCGAGCCTGCGGTAGATGACAGTGTGATACCGGCAGGTGAAGTCCAGGTAAAGGTGGAGTTGCATGGCGTACCCGGCGCTTGAGCAGGATCAACACAGGTTGCGCTGAGGGTTACCGGCGCGCCACTTGCGACGGTGATGGTCGTTCCCGTCACCGGGCCTGGCGGTACGATCGGTCCACCGGGCAGCTGAACATCAGGGTTCGGAGCAGATGCCGTTGCATTGACGACTGGCGCCGTACCGGGCGGTGCTATCACAACCGGCACGATTAAAGTTGCCAAAGCCGAGGGTGGGACGCTGCTTCCGTTGGTGCCGTTGTTCCCTACCAGAAGCGAGAACGTCAGGTTCTGCGGTCCTGCAACTGTGGGGACTACAAAGGTCGGCTTCGGGGCATTTACGTCGCTGAGGGTTACGATTGGATCACCAGGATTGATGACTTGGGCCCACGTGAATGGACCTGTTGGCGGATTGCTGCCGGTACCGTCAAGCGTGACTGTGATTCCCGGGAACGGCGGATTGGGAGTAGACGTGAATTTCGGCACGGCGAGCGTTGTGATCTGGCCAGGCACGCAGGTCAGGGGAGGCAACGTGTTATCCGGGAAGGGATTCAGTTGGCCCATCACCTGGTTGGGGAAAAATGGAGACGGTTGTTGTCCCAATTGAATCTGGGAGCTATCAAAAACGTCGCTTACCATCGGCAACTGGCCCATGCCGTTGTCGAGGAAAAGAATGTCAGCGAAGTTGGACGCTGGTTGACGACTACCCGGCACCTGGTTCTCGGGGAAGATGAACTCGCTGCTAGGCAATTGGTATTCGGAATAGGTCAGACCGTTCTTGTTTTTACCGGGGACGCTGCCGCTCACGCGCGCGCCCACGTTCTGCACGGCGGGCAGGAAATTGCCGCCCTGGGGAAAACGCATGCGCCAACGGCCTTTTACGCCGATTCCCGGAGGTCCCGGCTCAACTGGGAAGTTCGAGGTCCATGCCGGCTCGCGGAAGGTCAGGTTGCCGTTGCAATCCTGGTCAATCGCGGAAACGTCGATCTGGCGTCCTATGTCAGTGGTAAAACCCTCTACTCTGGTGCGTACGCCGGCTTCCTGTGGGAACAGGGCTTGGTCCACTCCGCCGGTTCCCTGAATGACAACTTCTTCGATAACGTAGGCTGGATCGGTCCCCGGCCATGTATAAGCGCCAACCGTAAGGGCCTGAACATCGGTTGCCGTAATGAAGGGGCCTTGGTCATCCATCTCAAGCGTGCCGATGATGTTGACGAAATCGCCCACTTCAAACGGCATTTCCAGAAGAGGATCCTGAGGAATCGGGTTTTCCACGGTCGGTGGATCATTCGGCTGGTTCATGGTGAATATCGGCACAAGCAGCGTGCCGGTAGTCGGATCACGAGGCCGGTTCTTTTCCGGACACTGCGGGTCCTGCAGCGCTTCAGGATTCAAAAGCGTCAGAGACGGGCCTTCAGAACCATTGCTGCCATCCACATACGGGCTTACTGAAGGAATACACATCGGATAGCCGGTTTCCGAAGTCACAGTCGGGTTGTTCTGGTCAACAGCAAAACGGGGATCAGCCGACTTTCCGGCGCTGTAACGGCCTTTCGTCAGTACGGTAGGGTTTCCAGTGCCATCCAGAAGCGGCGTGCCATCAGGATTCGGTACCGTAAACGTGATGGGCGGATCGTTGATCTGGACCCGCATGCCGTTCACCCACATCACACCGTTGGCGTAATCGAATTTCTCGATATAGCCTTGCGTGAAATTCGCTGGGTCCTGGAAGATAAAAACCAGACCGGCAATATACTGGCCGTTAACAATGTTTCCCTGAACGTTGACTTGATAGGTTCCCGGGAATCGCACCGTGTCGGACATCGCCAGCCCGGTTTGAAAAATCGGGTCGGTCTGATGCGTGTTCGGGTTCAATTCGAAGGCCTCTTCCCACGTCAACAAAGTGTTGGGGAAGACGACCACGGTGCTTTGCGGGACACGGATGACGTTGTTGTTTACCTCAACCCAGCCACCAGTGATCTTGCACTGCGCCGGCAGTGGGGGGTTGGCCGGCGTCGGTGACGGATTGTCATCCTTGTTGCACAGCCCCGGAGTTGCATCCAGTGAGGCGTACTGGATGAATCCGGTAATTTGAAAGCCGGTCGGCATATTGCCTTCACGTGGTGGTTGTATCGGCGGCGCCGGCGGAATCGCGGCCGGTGTGGGCCACGGAATTGGGTTCAGGCTCTGGGCCGATGCTCTCATGCCCAGCCCTATGATCAGCAGCAGCAGTACAACTCCCGCTACTTTGAATCTTTTGGTTAGTTGCTCAAATCCCCGCATTTTGAAGCTCCTTCCGTCGTTGTACTGCAATTTCTTGCTGCTATCTCTTGCTGATGTGTTGTCTATATCGTGCTGCCCTGACCGCGCCGGAGGCTGGGTCAAAGCCATATTCGTTCCGAACCTAATTGGAGCCGGCATTTTGCCCTCCCAACAGGTTCTCCAGGAATGTGGGAAGAGGCTTGCCGCCTTTGGTTCCCGTTACTGGAATTTCCATAAGCTGGTCTGTCGCACGGTCCGGGTGTTTTGGATCCGGCGTTATCGGATAACCGCTTCCGCTGTGCGGATGACCGTTTGGCACGAACAATTGTGGATGGTCGAACGGAGCTGCCTGTGCCACTGTCCGCGGATCGGTGAGACCGTTCCGCAGGAAATCGACCAGGTCAGTTCGTTCCTGCAAGGTGAGACCCAGAATCTCAATGTCCGGGTCCATGTACTTGACTTCTTCAACTGTGTTGAAGTCGCCGCCGCGGTTATAGAACTCCACCACCTGCTCAAGCGTTAGCTGGCTGCCGTTGTGGAAATAAGGAGCAGTCAGAGCAACGTCGCGAAGCTGCGGCGCTTTGAAAAATCCGCCGCGGGCTACATCATCATTGCAGTTCATGGGAGCGGGTGCGATTCCATCGCCGCGCCGTCCTGGGACAATCACGGTCTCGTATCCCCCGTCGCAAACGTGCTGGCGCAGAATTTCTGCCTGCGAAAGCGGCAGACCCGCCACCGGATCGGTTCCTCCCAGCCCGGCATCTTCCGCCGTGGGCCGCACACCTATGTGGTAGTAGCCCGTGTCGTAAACGCGGGCACTGTCGTCTTCCATGATCATTCGTTCAACAGGGAAGCCGGTCACGGTTCCCACAGAAGCATTGGAAAATTCAGGACCGCCGTGGCATACCACGCAACCTGCTTTGGTTTGGAAGAGGTTCAGTCCGCGAAGCTGCCCCGGAGTCAACGGTACTGCGCCCACGGAGTAGCTAATCTGGACTGGCACCAGCGATACCGGCGCTTCTCCGAAAAAGACAGTTAAAGTGCCGCTGGCATAATCAATGGTCCCGCCGTTCACTCCACTGCCCATCACGCGGCCCTGGCCATCGTCAAATGCGTAAGTGTCCTGGTCGCTGGCGTCCAGGCTCTGATTTAACCCGATGAGCGAAACTGTGTATGGCGTTACGCCGGGTTTTAACTGAATGGTGTATTGGTTCTGCTGGTTATCCCCAATCAGCGTATACGTTTGCTGCTGTTCCATGTACTTGTCGAAAGGCGTTTGGTCGGCCACCAGAGTGCTTTCGTACATCTGGATTGCCACGCCCCAGAACAGGGAGAAGTTGTATTCCATCAAGCTGTAGTCATTGGTGCCGGCTGGGCAAGTCTCAAAGTTGGCCGGATTGATTGTCCCGGTCATGGTACCGTTGGCCGCTTCACAAATATGCTGTGTGAACTGCCACCACTCGGGCTGGAACGCTTGCTGCACAAGTGCTGAGTAGCTCGTCTTGAGTCCCTTGTCGGGCGACTTTGAAAATGTGCCCAACACGCTGTCCGTCGGATCCACCAACTGGTTGGCCAATGGAACGCGAGCAAGCAATTTCTTGCCTACCTGGTGGAAGTTCCGGTTGTCGGCAGACATCTCCGTGGAACTGAGAATCGGACCCAAAGATTGCGAGCATAGGGCCGAGTTCACCATGTTCACCTGGGTCGCTCCCAGCTTGCCGTCAACCGGATCAACGACTAGCAGGTGGTTTGCTTTATCGCGGGTACCGAATGGATTTGCGCCGTTGCAAACGTTCTGTGCGCGGCCATCCCAGAAGTTGCGGAAGTTGAATACCGCATCTACCGCGCTGGGTGTGTTGCGGCCGGTTACTCTGCGAGTATTGATTCGCTTGGTTGCATCCGCCTCACTGGGGTAAGAGAAGACAGGATCGATTGACGCGGTCGTATTTTCCACGCTGCTCGTGTTAACAACGCTGCCGTTGGAAACTTTTCCCTTGGAGTTGATATTGGGCGTAGCCGTTCCGTTGCTGCCGGAAGTATTTCCCGGGGTATTTCTGCCGCTGGGAAGGTGTGGTTTGCCGTTCCCGTAGGTCATCCCCTCATCGTCGCCGCCTTCGGCAGTCTTCGGACCGTCGTTCTGGTTCGTGTTGGGGTTGTCCTCAAGATCGCCGGGATGCGTCGTTTGGGTGGTTACAGTGATCGTGTCATTCGTCAGGCCGAATACGCCCTCTGATCCGGATATATCATTCACGTCAGAGGTAACGCTGAAGCGGTCATTGATGTCGGCCAGCTTGCGGAAAGGGAAATCGCCGTCGTGGTAGCCGCCGAAACCCGCATCGGGAGTGCCGGCTTTGTAGTGGTAGTTCGGTCCGAGTGAGCCATTGAATGGGACGCCGATCTGGAAGGTGCTATCGCCGCCCGGCTGTCCGGGATTCACGTCATTATTGACGCGGCTGTCAGCTCCTGCATTGAAGTGGCAGCTGGCGCAAGCCTGGATATCGTCGCTTCCGGCCTGCATGTCCCAGAACAAGGCTTTTCCCAACTCAATCGCCGCTGTTTTATCGGCAATGATTCCGTCCATGCCGAATACGGGGGGAATGGGAACGCTTGAAAGCGGCGCGAGAGGCCGCAATGGAACCCTGACAGAGCCGACACCGCTCGGATCTGAATTAGTAGCCTGCGCTCGAATGTGGCCGTAGTAGCCCACCGCAAAAACGAGTGCAACTACACATACGAAAATACGCAGGAACCAGAGAGTCCCGGAAGACGGTTTCATCGTTTTTCTCCTAAATCGCTCAGTGCCGCCGGATCACACGAAATCCTGTCCGGAGTGCATTGCAATGCACATTCTGGGGGGTAGTGATTAAGGTTTCATTGGGGGTGTATTAAAACTTTTAATAACAACAGGGGCTTTTTTGGCGACTCGCAAATGTTATATAAGCCACATAAAATCAAATGTTTACATAGCAATTCTGCTTCTCGTACACACTGCCCAAACAGGCGGAATTTAGGGCGAAAATAAAACGGTAGGACATGTACCATTCCAATGTGGCACGATGAACCTATGAGCCAGCTCTTATATGGTCGGACGTGCTAAGGCCCAACTGGCCCTGATTTGGGCGCTCCTGAAAGCCCATTGGTTGCAGGTCTCAAGCCGGAATCCGAAGTCTGTTGGTCGGGGAGGGGAAGGGCAAGCCGCTTCTCACACCTTATATAGGTGATATTAAGGTGCACCGTTGATGCCGGAGCACTGGCCAATTTCTTGGCGGCGGCCCACGCTTTTCCGGCGTTTTTTCTGTCCTTCAGAATAATCTCGGGTGCCCATCGATAAGAGCGAAGGCCTTGTCAAGCAAAAACTATCCCTGGCGATGCGCAAGCATCGCTGCGTTGGCCAGAGAGTGCTGACGACGGAAGACACTGGAAAGCATCCTTAACTTGAATCACCTATCAGTGGAAGGTTTTGCTGTTGCTTTTGCTCTTGCCGTTCCACCAACCATCGATTCGGCCCGACCACGACCATGATTCTTCTATTCGAACACCCAACCTCCATGTTGGGTGCGAGAGCGCCCAATCAATCCTGCGG
>JASLFF010000448.1 GCA_030150795.1 Terriglobales bacterium
GGCTTGAGGACATTCCAGACCTCAACGTAAATATCTGCGCGCCAATCCTTTTCGGCATGGATTTTGTGACGGAGCAAAACAAATACACGCCGCAGCTTTCATATCAGGCGACGTTCGGGAGCGCAGCCTACATTATTGAGCATCCAGATAAAGCCGGCGATACCGATTCGCAGTTTGTGGCGGGCGTAGAAAGCGCGCTCAAGTCCTACAGTGCGATTGTGAAGAACGATCCAGACGCCAAATCCAAGGCACTGGATGCTTTGCTGGAAAAGCAAAAGCAGGGCAAGCTGGCGGAATTTGTTCGCACAGCCAGCAAGAGTTGTGAAGACAAGAAAGAAGGAACGTAGCCCTGTCGTGCGCGACCTCTTGCGAAAACAGCCTTAGCAAGTCTGTTCGTCTGGCTCATGGCATCGACGGTCGGCACCGTGTCTGGTGCGTGCTTGTCAGCCGAGGTGCTTGCACAGAATTCTCCAGACCCGCAGGCTGGCCAAGCAGCGCGAAGGCAAGTTGGCAGACGCGGTGTGGGAAATCGCGAAGCAGTGCCAATGACTGAAGATCGTCCCGCAATTTTTTTGCTGCTGGCTTAGCGCGGGTAGAACTCTGCTGACTCTCCTGTAGACTTGTGCTAGATTCTTCCACTAATCCGGGCTTACAAACGGGCACTACCTTTCCAAAAGGAGGAATAAGTGTTCTGCGCACGATGTGGTCAGCAAATCCCTGATACGCCTGAAATTTGCCCACTGTGCGGGCGTGAAGCTGCGTTAAGCCTACCTCTTGCATCCTCTGTGGCGACGCAACAATCAAGCACATTGGCTACGCTAAACCTCATGCCGGCAGCTATGCTTCTGGGCAAGAAAAAAGAAATTGGCGGCTGGCTCATGTTTTTTTGCATTCTCTTGATTGTCGTCGCTCCCCTTTTCGTAATGTTCATGGTCTGGTCTGCCGAGCCTGGGCCTGACAATGCCTCCTATATTGTCTGGGCCGGCCTCGGCGTTCTGGTAGGAATCATGATTTGGAATTTGTACCGGCATTCTTTTGTATGGCTGTGGATTTATTTCGGAATCACAGCTCTCCTTTTAGCTATGAGAATTGCCGATTTCATTTTTGTGGTACCGAACCGGAATTTTCATGAAATCACCCTGATTTTTTGTAGCGCGATTTATTCCCTTGCCTGGTTTCTATACTTCAAGCGCTCAGACCGGGTCAAAACTACATTTGGACGAAATCTGTAATCGCCTGCTGACGCCTCAGTGCTGAGTGCTTTACAGTATTTATGATGAAAAGACTCAGGGTTGGAATCCTCTTCGGCGGGCGCAGCGGCGAGCATGAAGTTTCTTTGCTGTCTGCGGCGTCAGTCCTCAACGCCATTGACAAAGAAAAATATGAAGTCGTGCCCATCGGCATCACCAAGGAAGGCCGCTGGCTGATCGACAGCCATGCCGAACAGTTGTTGCGCGGAGAAAAAGGCCATGCTCAGAGTGGCCGTCACCTTCGCGCCGGTGATCCAGAAGCCACGCCCGGAGCTGTGGTGCTGGCCAAGGGTGAAGCTGTGATTGTGCCGCCAGTGCCCCAAGCCCACGGACTTGTTCCCTTTGAGAGCGCAGCATCCGCTATGCAAAAAGGCATTGACGTGGATGTGATCTTTCCCGTTCTGCACGGGACGTTTGGCGAAGATGGCACGATCCAGGGGCTCTTTGAGCTGGCGGACATCCCTTACGTTGGCGCAGGCGTGCTTGGCTCCGCGGCCGGAATGGACAAAGACATCATGAAACAGCTCTTCGCCTTTGCCGGACTGGAAATAGTGAAGCATGTCACTATCCTGCGCAGCCGGTGGGAAAAGGACCCAAAGAAAGTTGCAAAACTCGTCGAAAGCAAGTTGAAGTACCCGGTGTTTGTGAAGCCGGCGAACCTTGGATCGTCGGTCGGAATTTCCAAAGCACATCACCGCAAAGAACTGGGCCCAGGCATTGAAGAGGCAGCCAAGTATGACCGCAAGATTGTGATCGAGCAGGGCGTTGGCGGCAAGAAGCATAAAGCGCGCGAGCTGGAGTGCGCAGTCCTGGGCAACGATGAGCCGCAGGCATCGACCGTTGGTGAGATCGTACCGGCAGCGGAATTCTATGATTACAACGCCAAGTACATTGACGAGGGCTCGCAGCCGGTGATCCCGGCAAAAATCAGCAAGAAACAAATGAAGCATGTGCAAGAAATGGCCATCAGGGCGTTCCAGGCAGTGGATTGTTCCGGGCTGGCGCGAGTGGATTTCCTCATGGATCCCAAAAACGGCAAGCTCTACTTGAATGAGATCAACACCATGCCGGGGTTTACCTCGATCAGCATGTATCCCAAGATGTGGGCAGCTTCAGGACTCGAATATCCGAAGTTGATCGACAAGCTGATTCAGTTGGCGCTGGAACGCTACAAGGAAAAGAAGAAGAACCAATACAGCAGAAATTAACCGAAGTTTCACCCGGCTGGGCCGCATTACGGGAAATGATTCGTAATTGAAATTGGTGGAGCAAGCAAGAATGGCAACTGCTTATAGCGTGATCGTGATGGCTTTGGCGCTGGCAGTCCCGCTTACAGCGCAGACCACGCCTGAAGAGCCTGCGCCGGCCATCATTGAAGGCAGCGTCATCAACATCCAGAACAGCCGCACGGTCCCTCGGGCCAGCGTTACGCTGCTGCCCGTGAAGGGCGTCGGCAGCAAGAGCCAGCGTTGCGATTCCAGCGGCCACTTCGTTTTCACGAATGTTGATCCTGGGACGTATCGACTGACGGCCCAGCGCCAGGGATTTTTTTCCGACGGGAGCAAGCGAGAATACCAACCTGTAATCGAAGTTACCGCCGGTGAGCATATCAAGAACATGCCGGTGCGGCTGATGCCTGCGGCCGTGGTAAGCGGCGAAGTGCTGGATGAATATAACGATCCCGTACCGGACGTGGAGATACGGCTGCTGGCGTTTCAGATGAAGCTCGGCCAGATGTATCTGAAGGTTGCGGGAAAAACAATCACCGACGATCGCGGGCAATACCGCGTTCCAGGACTTCATCCGGGAAAATATTATGTTGTGGCGGAGTACAAGCCGAACAATGCGGCCATAGAAGCTCTGAAATCCATGATCGCTGAAAAACTGCTGGAGCGAAGACCGGTGAATTCTGTCCCGCAGAACGAACCGCTCCGTTTTGATGCTCCACAGGAGTCCGGGGAGCCGGCTTACACTTACGCTCCGCTGTTCTATCCCGATACCAGCGACTTTCAACAGGCGCAAGCGCTACGACTGAACCCCGGCGATGAAGTGGCCACCAATTTCCTGCTGATCAGCGCTCCCGTGGTTTCAATACGCGGCAGAGTCATCAACGGATTGACGGGCGGACCACCGGCAGGCGCTTCCGTCGCCGCTTTCTGGACAACATATATCCAGGGTGAAGGCATGCCCGCGCAAGTTTCAGCCGAAGACGGCACATTTGAAATTCGCGGCCTTGCGCCGGGTAGTTACACCCTGCGCGCGGGCTTTACCCAGGACAAGCAGGATTTTGAAGGTGAGCAGACGGTTGAAGTGGGTAATGAAGGCGCACAGAATGTGCAGATTGCCACGCTGCCGGATTTTTCCGCTGCCGGCCATGTCACGATGGCGGGAACACCTGATCATTCCCCGCGCAGAGTAATGATTGAGTTTGCAGGAGCAGGCATGACGCCGCGCGTGCGAGCGTCTGCAAATTTTCCTGAGTTCAAATTTGAAGCGCAGCTGCGTCCGGACCGCCACGACTATGCCCGCGCCCTCAATCTGCCGGACGATTACTACCTGAAGTCGGTGGCAATTGCCGGTCATGAAATGTCGCCCGATGACGTGCTGGTGAGCGGCGTCCGCGGAGATATGGAGATCACATTGAGCGCGGCGGGCGCACAGGTTGACGGAGTTTTATACGACTCCAAAGGCGATCCCACGCGAGGCTCCGTCCTGCTGGCGCCTGATGTGGCCGATCCTGGGCCGCCGGACCTCTTCCGCCGCAAGAGCGCCGGCTCCGATGGCAAATTTAGCTTTCGCGGCGTGCCGCCCGGCAGCTACCGGATGCTGGCGATGGAAAGCCTGGGACTGGACGACCAGGTGACTGACCCGGATTTCGCGCGGAAGGTTGCGGGACAGGGCGATCTGATTTCGGTGGTGGAAGCCGGCAAATACACCGTCGCGCTCCGGCTTGCGGCTGACGGGCATTAGCTGTTACACAATCAACCATGCTGCTGCGGCAAAAATGCAAGGTCCCGCTGCTGATGTTTTTGGGCGCGCTTGCCTGCATGCTTCCCATCTCGAGCGCTAACGCCGGATTTCAGGACAAGAGAAAGCCAGACCGGCTTCCGCGCCTGGAGTTATGCGAGGTGCTACGCAGCTCTGAGTTTTACGATGGCAAGCAAGTCACGGTAAGAGCGACCTTCAGGCTTGGAAGAAAGCAAAGCCAACTGTATTGCATGGCCTGCATGGCTGGGGGCCGCGTGTGGATGCGGGAGATCCTGCCTTCAAGCGGTGAAGTGGCGCCTGGCCTCAAAAAGCTTAACGACCTCATCCTGGAAAATGAAACGGGCATCACCGTGAATGGGATATTTACCGGCACTTTTCGCGGCGCGGGCCAGTATGGACGACTGGGCGCATTTACCTATCAGATTGACGTGCAGGAAGTCAGCGAAATCGAATTCGTTTCCGCGAGTGGAATCGATCCGGAAGACCTTTCAAAAGAAATGCAGAAAAAGGTCTGTCACTGAGCTAACTTGATCGCCTCTGCGTGAAGCTGATCAGGTTGGAGCCGTGCTGGCGAAGCTGCTG
>JASLFF010000480.1 GCA_030150795.1 Terriglobales bacterium
TGGCTGGAATCGGCGCTTCCCTTTTGAGTTTAAGCTGGAATCCCATGCGTGTGAGCGCAGGCGCGTCCGGCGCGATCTTTGGCATCGCCGGTGCGTTAATCAAGGTGTTGTACTTTGGCAAGCTCGGCCTTCAGCCCGCAGGCGTGCGAAAGCTACTGGGCTACGTTGTGAGATTCGCTTTTCTGAATCTGCTCTTTGGGCTTCAGGGCCACATTGATAATATGGCCCACCTCGGCGGGCTCGTCACGGGTTTGGTCGCGGGATTTTTCCTTGCTCGGACCTTTAATGCCGCTCCTGAAAAACAGCCGGCCCGGCGCAGAGTGGTGCTGGCAATCAGCGCTGTCGTGGTTATATTGCTTTTTGTCCCGGTGATCCGGGCCAAACAATACGCTGTTGAATTCGGCAAAGGCCAAAACGCTCTCGATCATGACGATCTAAACGCCGCCATCCCTCACCTGGAAAAATACGTTGCCGCTCGCCCTGGCGACATACGAGGCCATGCTCTGCTGGGTTGGGCCCTATATGAAACTAAGCGGTATGACGACGCAGTACAGGAATTTGAACGTGCGCTCGCCATTAATCCTGACGATCCATACGTGGAAGTCAATTTGGCCAAGATCTACGCCTACCAAAAGAAAACGGATAAAGCTCTGAAGCTCTTCAAAAAAGGCATGCCGCAGGCTGGCGCCGATGCTGACGCTTCCGCGTTCTATTTCTATGCAACCGCGCTTAAGGATGTCGGCAATCTTGCAGAAGCGGAAAGCAACATCCGCAAGGCCATTCAACTCGACCCAAAAGACCTTAATGCGCACAGACTGCTGGCAGAAATACTAAACCTGGAGGGCAAGGATGAAGAGGCACTGGCGGAAGTCAACCGTGTTAACCAATTAACGAAGGAAGCGCCTCCTGATCACTCTTCCAAGTAACGCAAAATAAGGAGAAGCCAAACCAATTTTGACATTCTTGTTATCCTGTTATCAGAATGCCTAGCTGCCTTAAATGCGGTACCGCCCTTGCTGTGAATGAAGAAGGAGTCGCACCCGTTCTCTGTGATCGTTGCGCCGGCGTTGCCACAGGTCGCGCGCGCCGCTCCATGGCTTTGGGAAACCTTGGGACTTACCCCGCCACTACCCTGTTGATGGCCATCAGTATCATTGCATATGTTGTCGATTTCGTTCCCGGAGTCGATCTGAAGTCCCTGGGGATAAATTATGGCCCACTTACCTTGAGTGGCGAATATTGGCGGCTGTTCACGGCGGGATTCCTGCACGCCAACATTCTCCACATCGGGTTCAATATGTGGTGCCTCTGGAGCCTGGGACACCTCTCAGAACGTCTCTTTGGCAAGTGGCAGACACTCGCAATCTATATGATTACAGGAGTTGGCGGCGCGCTCCTAAGCATCGCATACAATCATCAGCGCGCAGAGCTCGGGGCATCTGGCGCCATCTTCGGGATCGTCGGCGCCGTCATGGCTGGCGTGAAATTTGGCGACCTTGCCATTTCCGCGGGTGAGAAGCGGGCAATCTTCAGCAGTGTAGTCTTTTTTGCCATTTTCAATTTCATGTTTGGCCTGTACGGAAACACTGACAACATGTGCCATCTGGGAGGCTTCGTCACCGGATTGCTGGTGGGATTGCCCTTAAGCGCGTTTGCCCGGCATAACAAATTGTTGCAAATGGGGACTCTGGTCGTCACTTCCATGATCGTGGCAGCCGGCGCAAGTGAGCTAGTGCAGAAGGAAGGGCCCGACGCAGACAAAACCGCTGCTGTATTTGCGTGGCGTCAAAAAAACTACGCAAAAGCTGTGCATCTGCTGGAACAGTACATCGTAGCAAGGCCGCAAGATGATGACGGGTTAGTCTTCCTGGGCGAGGCCTATGCCAACAACAACGAACCAGATAAAGCAATTGGGGCGCTGGAGCAGGCTCTCCGCGTGAATCCAAACTCTCAGGATGCAAAACAGGACCTTGAAGAACTCCGCAGCCGTCTCACTCCGGAAAAGAAATAGCATTATCCAGCGCGCAGAGATCGATCTTTACAAAGACTTTCTCACTCAATTTCTTCTTCCGCCTCTTCATTCATCCCAAACTCATACCCAACGCCCCGGACTGTTCGGATCAATTTGATCTTTACGCCTTCGTCAATTTTTTTGCGCAGGTAATTTACATACACGTCCACCACGTTCGTCATGGTATCGGGAGAAAGCTTCCAGACATGCTCAATGATCATGTTTCGCGTGATGTGTTGGCCGGGGTTGCGCATGAAGTATTCCAGCAAGGAAAACTCCTTGGGGGTGAGTTCAATCACCTTACCCGCACGATGCACTGTCCTTTGCATGTAGTCCAGTTCAAGGTCGGCCACTTTAAGAAACGCCTGTCCGGGATGGTTTTTTCGCCGCAGCACGGCGCGTATTCGAGCAGAGAGCTCTGAGAATGAGAATGGCTTCGTAAGATAATCGTCGGCGCCGGCATCCAGGCACGCTACCCGTTCCGCCACTTCATCCGTTGCCGTCAAAATCAGGATGGGAATGTCCGAGTTTGCGCTTCGCACTTTATGAAGTACTTCGCTGCCAGGTACAACAGGAAGGTTCAGGTCAAGAATCAGTAAGTCAAATGTTTCTTTCTGCATCAAATGCAGCGCATCATCGCCACTTGCGGCAACTTTGGTCACATGATCTTCTGACTTGAATGCCTGGGCAATGACTGTCGCGAGGGGAGCATCATCTTCTGCGATCAGGATCCGCATCCGGAACTCTTCTCCAACATTCTAAGGGGGCGCTCTGCATCAATTAGCGGTCATTCTAAATCACGCGCTAACAATTACAATGCCTATAGTCTGCTAAAAACAATAAGAAATGTCTTATACTTCGCGCCGCGCTAGGCCAACTAAGATCTATGGTAGGTTCGCCCTTCATCTTCACGGCTCTAGTTTGGACAAGTCACAAAGTTAGGCTTTTTCTTCTCCTTACTTTTTGTTTATTTAGTTTCATTTTGGGCGTCTGGCTGCCACACCATATAAGCTTCGCAGCTCAAAATACTGCTTTCCGCATGTTTTCTCGCAGTGCCACTGTAAGCAGTGACAAACGGTTTACACTGGCTTAGCGGACACTAAATCGCGTGTATGGTGCGCGATCATTAAATCTTCATCCGTCTGAACCACCCGTAGAGTGCATTTCGTCCCAGGTGCGCTGATGACCTCGGCATTTCGGCCATTAGCTTCCATATCCACGGTGACACCTAGATATTCCAAGCCAGAGCAGATTTCCGCGCGGACCTCTGCGGCTCGCTCGCCGATCCCGCCGGTAAACACTAGCGTATCCAGCCCATTGAGTACCGCAGCATATGCGCCAATGAACTTACGCGCTTGATACGCAAACATTTTCACAGCCATTCGAGCGGCATCGTCTGTATGGCTTTTCTGCAACAGGGCTTTCATATCACTGGTCTGCCCGGACACTCCCAGCAACCCAGCCTGATGGTCGAGAAGGTTTTCCAACTGATCGGCAGAGTAGCCTGTTTTCAACAAATGAATGAGCACTCCGGGATCAAGGTCGCCGCTGCGCGTTCCCATCATGAATCCGCCGGTAGGCGTCAGTCCCATGCTGGTATCCATGGATAAGCCATCTTTCAGCGCCACCATGCTGGCCCCGTTTCCAAGATGAGCAATAATGGCGCGCTGCCCCAGTGCCGGTCCCAGTTTGCCGGTTACATATTCATAAGAGAGGCCATGGAAACCATAGCGCCTGATTCCCTGCTCCCAAAGCTTTTGCGGCAATGCAAACCGCTGGGCCACTTCCGGCATTCTGCTGTGAAATGCCGTGTCAAAGCAGGCTACCTGGGGCAATTCAGGAAAATGTGCCGACACCGCCTCTAACATCGCCACCTGGTCGGGCAGATGTAGAGGCGCAAAAGGAATCAGTTCCTTCAATCCGGCCTTCAATTTTTTATCGATCAGCTGCGGCGTTATGAACTTTGGCCCGCCATGCACAATGCGATGCCCTGCCGCCTCAAGCCGTTCAACTCCTTGCTTGCGCAGCGCGGCAAACATTGTCTCGATAGCGGCTGTATGATCTGGAAATTTGCCGCTCGCTTCTTGCAGCGTTTTTTCTCCGCTGCGGAGCCACGCCTTACCGCTGTCTTCACCAATAGCTTCCACAGCTCCGGAAAAGATTTTCTCTTCCGCAGCGTTACTGAATCGATAGACGGCAAACTTCAGTGACGACGAACCGCCGTTCAGGCTCAGGATCGTTTGTTCCATCGATTAACTTCCCAGTTACAGCAAAATCGGCAGCTCATCAGCAAACTGCCTCGATCACCGAATTGCCAGGATTTGAAAATTGAAAAACTGGCCCCTCTCGCGAAGATGTGAGTTTCAGTTTCGGCGATTTTGGCAGTTTTGGCAGTTTTGGCAATGATCTTAGCTCCAGCGCCAGTTCTGCACTTCAGGCATGTCTTCACCGTGCGACGCAACATATTGTTTGTGTTCCACCAGTTTGCTTTGGAACAGCGCAACGGCATCATCGGCCTTAAGCCCGGGAACGCGGTGAATCGTGTCGATGGCAAGCTGAAAGCGGTCCATATTGTTACGCACCACCATGTCAAAGGGAGTAGTTGTGGTTCCCTCTTCTTTATAGCCGCGCACATGCATGTTGTCGTGGTTACGTCGCCGATAACAGAGCCGGTGAATCAACCACGGATAACCGTGATAGGCAAAGATCACGGGCTTATTCGTGGTAAACAATGCGTCAAACGCTTCATCGCTCAAGCTATGCGGATGCTCCCCTGCAGCCTGCAAGGTCATGAGGTCCACCACATTGATGACCCGTATCCGCAGACTCGGGACGTGCTTCCGCAGCAATGAAACCGCGGCCAGTATTTCCAGAGTCGGCACGTCTCCCGCGCAGGCCAGTACTGCATCGGGTACGCCGCCATCATCGTTGCCCGCCCATTTCCATACGCCGATTCCGGCTGTACAGTGTTTGATTGCCGCGTCCATATCCAGCCACTGCAATTCCGGCTGTTTCCCCGCAACAATAATGTTCACGTAATTCCTGCTGCGCAGGCAGTGGTCCGCCACGGAAAGCAGCGTGTTTGCGTCCGGTGGAAAGTATGCGCGCACCAGTTCCGGCTTTTTGTTGACCGCATTGTCCAGAAATCCCGGGTCCTGATGGCTAAAGCCGTTATGGTCTTGCCGCCATACATGCGACGTAAGCAGATAGTTGAGTGACGCAATCGGCTTGCGCCACGGGATATGACGCACCGCCTCCAGCCACTTGGCGTGCTGGTTGTACATTGAGGTCACAATATGAATGAACGCTTCATAGCACGAGAAAAATCCATGCCGCCCCGTGAGCAAATAGCCTTCCAGCCATCCCTGGCACATATGTTCGCTCAGAACTTCCATCACCCGTCCGTCTCGGCTCACATGTACATCTGTTGGCAGTATCTCGGCCATCGAATCCCGGTCGGTGACTTCGAAAATTGCAGACAACCGGTTTGAATCCGTCTCATCCGGCCCCATCACGCGGAAATTTGCGCTTTCCAGATTCAGTTTCATCACGTCGCGCAAGAACTTGCCCAGCACGCGCGTGGATTCTTCAGTTGAATTTCCCGGCTGCGTCACCTGCACCGCATATTGCTGGAAGTCAGGCATCTTCAGGTCTTTCAGCAGCAAGCCGCCATTCGCATGCGGGTTCGCTCCCATGCGACGATTTCCAGTCGGCGCCAGCTCCGCCAGCTCAGGCATGAACTTGCCGTTTTTATCAAACAGCTCTTCCGGCCTGTAGCTCAGCATCCATTGCTCAAGGATCTTCAAATGTCCCGGCTTGTCCAGATCGGTCACCGGAACCTGATGTGCCCGGAAAGTTCCTTCGATCTGCAGCCCATCCACCATCTTCGGCCCCGTCCAGCCTTTCGGGCTGCGCAAAATAATCATCGGCCATTGCGGACGCGGCGCGTCAGGATTTCTCCGTGCTTCAGCTTGAATGTCTTTGATTTCGGCAATCACTTTGTCCAGCGTCGCTGCCATCAGCTGATGCATCAGCGGCGGATCATCGCCTTCCACAAAGTACGGCTTGTAGCCATATCCAACAAAGAGATCGATAAGCTCCTCTTTTGGAATTCGCGCCAGCACCGTAGGTCCGGCGATCTTGTATCCGTTCAGGTGCAGTACCGGCAGCACTGCGCCGTCTCGTGCCGGATTTAAAAATTTGTTTGAATGCCAACTCGTGGCCAGCGCACCGGTCTCAGCTTCGCCGTCCCCCACCACACAGCAAACCAGCAGATCAGGATTGTCAAACGCCGCTCCATAAGCATGCAGCACTGAATAGCCCAGCTCGCCGCCTTCATTGATTGAACCCGGCGTGTCCGGCGACGCGTGGCTGGGAATCCCTCCGGGCCATGAGAATTGCTGGAACAGCTTCTGCATCCCCGCCGCATCCTGCGTAATGTTGGGATACAGCTCCGTGTACGAACCTTCCAGATAGGTATTGGCCACAATCCCCGGCCCGCCATGCCCCGGCCCTGTCACATAAATCGCATTGAGATCGTTCTTCCGGATCACCCGGTTCATGTGCGCATAAATAAAATTCAGCCCGGGCGTGGTGCCAAAATGCCCAAGCAGCCGCGGTTTGGTGTGCTGGAGTTTCAGCGGCTCGCGCAACAGCGCATTGTTGCGAAGGTAAATCTGCCCTACTGAAAGATAATTAGCGGCGCGCCAGTAACGATTGATCTTTTCCAATTCTTCCGGGCTGAGCGGACCAGCTTTTGTTACGAGATCTTCCTGGGTAAGTGTCCTGGGCATACTAACTCCATCCGTCGTCACAATTGTCTATAAATTGTAGTCCTTTGCCGCAGCACTGGTTTCATCCATCCCAACCACAATCCTTGGTGCCTTCTGTGGTAGATAGAATCGGGGATCGATCCGTCTTTTCAGATCGGCGAGCGTTTATCCATGTAAAGTTTTTTTCCGATCA
>JASLFF010000813.1 GCA_030150795.1 Terriglobales bacterium
CTGCTCTTCCAGGCGCAACAGCTTCACCCGCAACAACGGTCCTCGCTCCAGATCGAACGGTCTACTCACCTCTTCCGCCGCTAACCTCTCCGCCTCTTCTTGTGCCTGCTCACTACCAGTAGCAATCTCTATCTCCTCCACTTTCACCTGGAACTCTTCCGCGATTTCCTGCACCGGATTCCCGCGCTGGATCACAAACCGCGTGCGTAGCACTTCATGGCGGCGCACCATCTCATTCAGCGCCTCCACCAGTGCCTCACGATTCAACTCTCCCCTCAGCCGCAGCTTGAACGGTATGTTGTAAGCTGCGCTTCCCGGCGACAGCTGATCCAGAAACCACAACCGCTGCTGCGCATATGAAAGCGGCAATGGCTCTTCTCGAGGAGAGCGCCGGAATGGCGGAACACTGGCAAAATTGGCTACCTGCTTCGCCTGATCAATCCGCTCGGCAAAACCTGCCACAGTCTGAGCTTCAAACAAGACGCGTAACGGCAGTTCCAGATTAAACACCTGCCGCACTCGCGAGATGACCTGTGTGGCCAATAGAGAATGTCCGCCCATGGCAAAGAAGTTTTGGTTTGTACCGATGCGCTCTTTCTTCAGAACATCGGCCCATATTCCGCACAAAAGTTCTTCCGTCAGTGTGCGCGGCTCCTGTGTTGTCTCCTCCTCTTCCGCTGGCTCCGGCAATCTTTTGCGGTCGAGCTTACCGCCACCTGCCATGAATGGGAGGTCCGCCATTTCGACGAACACGCTGGGAACCATGTACTCCGGTAACTTTTCTTCCAGGAAACTTCTCAGCTCAGCAGCCGCAGGGACCGGTTTCTCTTTTGCGACCACATAGGCCACCAGCCGTTTGCCGCGGAGTTTATCTTCACGAACAATTACAGCGACGTTGCTGATTGATTCATGCTGCCGGAGCGCAGCCTCAATCTCTCCCAACTCAATTCGAAAGCCGCGCAACTTCACCTGGTCATCGCGGCGGCCCAGGAATTCCAATGTTCCGTCCGCCAGCCACCTTCCCCAGTCACCCGTGCGGTACAAGCGTTCGCCAGTCCCGCTGAACGGGTCCGGGACAAACTTTTGCGCCGTTTGCCCCGCTGGTCCGGTGTAACACCGCGCAAGGCTTGCGCCGCCGATGTACAACTCTCCAATCACGCCCTGTGCCGCCACTTCCATCTCTTCACCCAGAACATAAATCCGCGTATTTGCATTTGGTTTGCCAATCAGGAAGCGATGAGGGTTGGATAGCGATTCAGTATTGAGATCATCCTCATGAAGAGTGGCAGTGATGGTGGTTTCGGTGGGGCCGTATTCGTGGATGAATCGTGCCTGAGGAGCCGCGCGTTTCAGCAAGTCCCGCATTTCCGTTCGGGAAATGGTCTCTCCGCCGGTAATAATCAGGCGCAGCGACTCCGTTAAGACGCTCTTGTTCTGCGAGGCATAAGACAGTAGTTCGCGGAGATAGCCTACGGGAATGCGCAAAGTGGTAACTTGCATTTGCTCCATGGCCGCACACAACTGTGCCGGATCCAGCATCTGCTCTGGACGCGTGAACACAATGGCGCCGCCGGTGAGCAACGTTGAATACAAGCCGCCGCCAAAGGCATCAAAGCTGGGTGAAAGTATCTGCAGCGAACGATCATCTGTTCTCGATTGGTACCATTGAGCCAGGAACAACGAGCGGTTGACCATTGCGCCTTGACTTACAGCAACACCTTTCGGCCTTCCCGTTGAGCCGGAGGTAAAGATCATATAGAGAAGGTTGTCAGGACTTACATCGACCTCCAACACTTCTGCGCTGTGTCCGGCGATCATCTTGGATTCACGATCCAAATACACCAGCTTTGCTCGATTATCCGGCAGCCGATCTTGCAATCTGGTTTCTGTAAGCACTACCACTGGTCCGGCATCTTCCAGCATGTATCCAAGCCGCTCCGCTGGATAGTCAGGGTCCAGCGGCACATATGTTGCGCCTGCGGCAATTACGGCGAAGAAAGCGACAATCAAATCCGCTCCCGGTTCCAGGCAGATTCCCACGGGCGTTTCCGGACCTACGCCAAGCTCGCGCAAATATCGTCCCAGCTGCCAGGCGCGTTTTGCCATGTCCCGATAGGTAATCGATCCTTCATGCCATATCACCGCATAGGCATCCGGTGTGCGCGCTGCCTGTTGCGCAAATAGTGTTGCAATGCTTCCTGTCCAGAACTTGCACTCCTCATCCGCACTCCACCGCTGTATCTGCCGACGTTCTGCCTCTCCCATCAGAGAGAGCTCGCTCAGAGGGCGGTCGAGATGGGTAACAAATTCAGCGAGCAATTGGTTCCAATGGCCCGCCATACGGACGATTGTTTCAGGCTCATACAAATCGACTGCATAAGTAATGCGGCCTTTCAAGCTGGGTCCGGTGTCATCAAGCATGAAACGTAACTCGGTTTTTGCCGCAGACTGCACTGGATCAAAACTTTGAAGTTCCAAGCCCGGCAGAGAAACTTTTTGCGTGGAAAAATTCTGGAGCACCAACGCCACCTGAAATAGAGGCATGCGTCCCAGATCGCGCTGAGGCTGCAGGTCTTCAATCAGTTTTTCAAAAGGCACATCCTGGTAGCGATAAGCTTCAAGCGTCGTATGCCGCGCTTGACTCAACAGCTCCCGCGCGCTGCTGCTGCCCTGGATGTTCAACCGCAATACCAGCGTATTAACGAAGAAACCGATCAATCCTTCAGTTTCCGTGCGCGTCCGGTTTGCAATGCCGGTGCCTATGGCAATGTCATTTTGGCCACTGTAGCGCCACAGCAACGTGTCTAATACCGCGAGCAGCACCATAAATACAGTGGAATTTTCGCTACGGGCCAGACTGCGCAGCTTGGCACTTTCTCGCTCCCCAATGTCCACAATGACGTCCGCACCGGATTCACTTAGCACTGCAGGACGTGGCTTGTCAGTAGGAAGCTCAAGCGCGGCAACTTCCGCCAACTGCTTTCTCCAGTAACCCAACTGTTCTTCCAACACCTGGCCCTGCAACCAGCTCCGCTGCCACACGGCATAATCGGCATATTGGATCGCCACTTCTTTAAGGGGAGAACTGGCTTTTGTTGCATATGCTTGATAGAGCAGGCTGAACTCACGCTGCAAAACGATCATTGACCAGCCATCACTCACGATGTGATGCATGGTTGCCAGCAGGACATGCTCGTTACGGCTCATGCACAGCAACTTCACTCGCACCAGCGGCCCGTGAGCAAGATCAAAAGGTGTTTCAGCTTCTTTTCTGGCCTCAGCTTGGGCTTTATCGAGGCGACTCTCCACGGGGAAATCACTCAGATCAACTTCCTTGATCACAAGCGGCATTTCCGCAGCAATTTTCTGCACTGCCCTCCCGTCCCGCGTTGGGAACACAGTGCGAAGCACTTCATGACGCTTCACGATCTCATTCAGGCTTTGTTTGAGCGCTTCTTTATCGAGGGTTCCTTTCAGCAAGTACCCAGCAGGGATGTTATATGTCGAGCTTCCCGGCTCCAGTTGATCAATAAACCACATCCGCTCCTGTGCGAATGACAGCGGCAAGCTCTGCTCCCGCGACACCTGCACCAGCCCCGGCATCTTCTCTCCGCGTCTTCCTACTTCTCCTGCTCCGTCCCCAGCTTCTCCTGCTTCTGCTGCTTCTCTCTGCTGCTGCTCCAGCGCCTCCGCAACCGCCTCTGCTACCCCGGCCACTGTCGGCCTCTCAAACATCCTCCTCAGCTCAATCTCCACTCCCAGCCCATCACTGATTCGCGCCACCACCTGCGTCGCCAGCAGCGAATGCCCTCCCAATTCAAAAAAGTTCTCGTTCATCCCCACTCTCTCCACCCCAAACGTCTTCGCCCAGATCTCCGCCACCGTCTCCTCGATCTCATTCCGCGGCCCTACATACTCCTCCGCCTTCCCGCGTCTCTCCATCCCCTCCAGCAACTTCACCACTCTCTCACGGTCTACTCTCCCTTCTTCTCCACGCCCAATCTCCTCTACTTGCACAATCCTCCGCGGCACCATCTCCACCGGCAGCTTCCCCGCCACACGCTGCCTCATATCTTCTTCCTCTAGCTCATCCAGTTTTCTCTCTCCCTCCATTGTCACCACAGCTTCGATTCCCCATCCCTCTCCTCTTCCTCTATTCCGCAGCACCACCGCCGCTTCTTTCACTCCGTCCTCTTCCTCCAGTGCGGATTCCACTTCCCGCGCCTCCACTCGCATTCCTCCCGCTACCTTCATCCGCCCATCTTCTCTTCCCCAAAATTCCAGCGTCCCATCCCCTCTCCTCCATCCCAGGTCTCCCGTCCGATACATCCGCTTTCCACCTTCACCTGCATACGGGTCCAGAACAAATCCTGTGACGCTCTCTTCCCTTTCCCCTGCATAGTTATCGACGACTCCCTCTCCTGCGATATAAATCTCTCCCAGCTCTCCTTCTCCCACTGCCTGCATCTCGCCATTCAACAGATACAGCCTCACTCCTCTCCCCACATGCTCCACCTTCACCACTCCTGCTCCCGTCTTCCCCCCCAGCCCATACATCAGGCAGGCCCCTCCAGCTTCGCTGTACCCATACACTCCATACATTCGCTGCGCGATATTCGCTCCCAGCTTCTCCTTCACCTGCTCCAAGAGCTCCAGCCTCTCCTCACACACCACTCGCCCGATCCCCTTCAACCCCCACGGAAATTCCTGCGCCACTGTCTCCAACTCCTCCGCTCCCGCCCACCACACCGTCACTGCTTCATCCCGCAACATCCGCGCCATCTTTCCGGGCACCATCTTCTTTCTTCCGCTTCCTCCAACACTCACCACACACGCGCCCCTCCCCAACCCTCGCATGATCTCTACTCGCCCCACTTCTCCTCGCCCCCAGTCCCCTACCGCTACACAATCCCCTCCACCTATCCCTAAATCTCCGACAAACCGCTCCTCTCCCAACTCACGCTCCCTCACCAACACTCCTACAGGCCTTCCCTGACCTCCGCTCACATACTCGATGTAACCTCCTTTTTTTCTCTCTTCCTTCTCGATCTCCAGTTCTTCCTCGCTTTCTCTCGCTACCTCACTCTTCAGTTCTTCCACCCGTAACACCTCTACTCCGATCTCCTCCAGCTTCCTCCACGCTCCGCCGTTGCTGGTGATCACTATTCCGCTCTCACTTCCCTTCACCATCTTCTCCAGCCGCTCTTCCGGCTCATCCTTACTGAGCCACACCACCACTCCTCCGCACTTCAGCACTCCCAGCGTTATCACTATTCCCTCTCGCCAACTTCCCACCTGCAAACCCACACGAACCCCTCCACTCACTCCCTTCTTCCTCAGATATCTTCCCCACCGGTTCGCTTCTCGGTTCAACTCTCCATAACTCAGCTCTTCTCCATCCTCCACCACCGCCCGCGCTTCCGGACGCCTTCTCCCTTCTCCGGCCACCATCTCCACATAGCTCTTTCTCTCTTCCTCGCTTTCCCTTTCTCTTTCCGCTCCTCTCCAGCCCTCTTCCATCCTTCTCCGCTCTTCTTCTCCCAACAGAACCAGCCCTCCGATCGGCCGCTCCACATCCTCCACCACCTGCTCCAATACCCTCTTCCACTGCGCCACCATCCGCTCCACAGTCTCTCTATTGAACAGGTCCCGGCTGTACTCCAGCACTCCACCCAGTCCCTCGTCGCTCTCATGCACCAGCAGCATCAGATCGAACTTCGCCGTCACCTCTTCCTGCTGCTCGTTCATCGCCGATAGTTCCAGCCCAGGTAATTTCAATCTCCCTTCTCCTACTCCTTCCTCTCCTGCTCTTGCTACTTCTCCTACCTCTCTCTGCA
>JASLFF010000533.1 GCA_030150795.1 Terriglobales bacterium
GGTGTTTCTGCTGGTGCCGCACATTGTGCGCAGCCATGAGCTGAATGACCTGAACCGTCGCGCATTTGACGTGGGCACCGGTAGCGGAATCGACTTGCGCATGGCAGGCAGGCAGCCGGCCCCCAGCAATGTGACTCCAGCAGCCGCTACGCCGGCTCCGCAGCAACCAGCAGGCGGAGCGCCGGTGACGCCGACACGCCAGCCCGCGGCTACAGGCCAGCAGCAGACGCAGGTACCGGCGCAGCAGCCGCCACAATCCCAGCAGAATGCTGCATCGCAAGGCACACCCGCGCCGCAGCAAGCGCTCAAGCCGGGCCAGGTGGGATTGCGTCTTGAACCGGGAACGCAACAGCAGCAAGTTGGAAGCACCATCCCGATGACGATTGTATTGTCACAGGGCGAGGACATTGCATCTGTTCCCATTCAGATCAGTTACGATCCCAAGCTGTTCCAGTTCACGAAAGTCACGAACGGCGACTTCCTGGCGAAAGACGGGCAGAACGTGGCCTTGGTATATCGCGACGATCCGGCAACCGGCAGACTTCAGATAACGGCACAGCGCACGCCAGGATCGCAAGGCATCACCGGCGACGGCGCCGTCTTCAACCTGACGTTTACGGCAAAGGCCAAAGGAACCGGCGTGATTTCCATTGCGGTTCCCGGGGCACGCAACAGCAAGAACCAGCCGGTGAATGCGTTGGGATCGCAAAGCACAGTCACGGTAAACTAATAGAAGGTCCGTGATGAGGCAGAGACAAACAGATCGCTTGAATCGGGTTTGCAGGGCATTGCGCGTTTTGCCGGCAAGGCAGCGCGGCGTGACGCTGATGGAAATGATCGTGGTGATCACGATCTTGCTGATCCTGATGGGAGCGGCAATGCCAATACTGAAAGTAAGCATACGACGCCAGCGGGAAACGGAGTTGCGGCGCGATCTTTGGGAAATGCGGTCCGCGATTGATCGTTATAAAGACGCCGCGGACAAGAATGCGTTTCAGATCAAACTGGGCTCAGAGGGATATCCTCCGGACATGGATACGCTGGTGAACGGCGTGGAAATCGCCGGTGGAAAGAAGCTCCGTTTTTTGCGCCGCATCCCGGTGGATCCCATGACAGGGAACACCGATTGGGGCCTGCGCTCCATGCAGGATGATCCTCAGTCAGATTCCTGGGGCGGGCAAAACATTTTTGATGTGTACACAAAGTCGACCGGAGTCGCTTTGAACGGCACTAAATATAAGGATTGGTAACTCTCTATGGTCCGATCCAAAAAACACGGGCAGAGCGGATTCACCCTGATTGAGTTGATCATTGTGTGCGCCATGATCTCAATCTTGCTGGGAATCATGGTGCCGATTTATAGAATCCACGTGCTGCACGCCAATGAAGCGGTGCTGAAAGAGGACCTGTACAACATGCGCACCGCCATTGATCAATACACCCAGGACAAAGCCAAAGCGCCCCAAACCCTGGATGACATTGTGACTGCAGGCTACCTGCACGCCATTCCCAAAGATCCTTTTACTCACGCCGCGGACACATGGCAGACGGTGCAGGAAGACGTGCTCACCAGCGTTGACCAGACACAACCTGGCATCAGCGACGTGAAGAGCGGATCAAGCCTGATCAGCTCTGAAGGCACGGCTTACAGCACCTGGTAGTGCGCTTTGCCGCGTTACGGATTTATCGAACTAGGCGGCGGTTTCGCCTTCTTCAGGCTCGTTTTCAGCCACCGGATCAAGCTCCGCTTCCTTGAACGACTCTCGTACAGCTTCAGGATCAACCTTGTGGTCGCGGATATCGTCCTTATCTATGTCATGCCGCGTGGAGGCTTCATCTTTAGAAGCCGCGCCGCTCTGGTCTGAGCCATCGGCTGACATCTCGCCTGAATTGTGATCGCCCACCGCGCCGACGTATGTTTCTGTCGAGTGTGGTTGACCGGCATCTTCATAGCCAAGCTGCTTGCTTAAGTTTCTCATCTCCCATTCACCTCTCTCAATTCCGCGATCCACAATGTCTTCCCGAATTCTGCTGTCCAAGCCGCACCTCCCGGTGTCTGGTGATTGGATGCCGGAAGCAGGGTTCCAGGCAGGCCGCAATCGATGATAACGATTCCCACTTAGCAGGCCCATATTTGCTACCATCTTTGTATGCCGGTTGATACTGAAATTCAGGCTACCCATCTGCCTCCGTTGAAAGCTCCGCGTGGGACGGACCTCACATGCAAAGGCTGGCCGCAGGAAGCCGCCATGCGCATGCTCATGAACAATCTTGATGACGAGGTAGGCGAGCGTCCGCGCGATCTGGTGGTTTACGGCGGCACAGGCAAAGCAGCGCGCAACCAGCAATGCCTGGAGGCGATTATCTCGTCATTGAAATCGCTGGAAAACGATGAGACGTTGCTGGTGCAGTCAGGCAAGCCGGTAGGAATTTTCAAAACGCACGATTACGCGCCGCGCGTCCTGATTGCCAATTCCAACCTTGTAGGCCACTGGTCAAACTGGGAGAAGTTTAACGAACTCGAGCGGGCCGGACTGATGATGTATGGGCAAATGACCGCCGGTTCGTGGATTTATATCGGCTCGCAGGGAATTGTTCAGGGTACGTTTGAGACATTTGCCGCGGCGGCAGAAAAACATTTGGGCGGCGACTTGGCCGGCAAGCTGGTGGTGAGCGGCGGTATGGGCGGCATGGGCGGTGCGCAGCCACTGGCGGCGACAATGGCCGGCGCATGCTTCCTGGGAATCGATGTGGACGCAGAGCGGATCAAGAAGCGGCTGAAGACCGGCTATTGCGACTTCATGGTCAACAATCTGGATGAAGCGCTGAGAATCCTCAAGAACGCTGTGCGCAAGAAAGAAGCCATTTCCGTTGGGCTGGTAGGAAACTGCGCGGACGTTATTCCTGAGCTGGCAGAACGCGGCGTGCTGCCGGACATTCTTACCGACCAGACTTCGGCCCACGATCCGCTGAATGGCTATGTACCGAATGGCATGACGCTCCAGCAGGCATTAGAGCTGCGCGAAAGCGATCCCAAGGCGTATCTGGAAAAGTCGCTCAACGCAATGGCGCGCCACGTTGAAGGCATGCTGCGCTTGCAGAAGATGGGCAGCGTGACCTTTGATTATGGCAACAATATCCGCACATTTGCTTTCCAGCAGGGTGTGAAGAACGCTTACGATTTTCCCGGCTTTGTGCCGGCGTATATTCGTCCGCTGTTTTGCGAAGGGCGCGGGCCGTTCCGCTGGGCGGCGCTCTCCGGTGATCCTGCCGATATTGCCGTGACCGACGATCTGGTGCTGGAGCTGTTTCCGCAGAACCGGATACTGAACCGCTGGATCAATCTGGCGCGCAAGCGCATCAAGTTCCAGGGACTGCCGGCGCGCATTTGCTGGCTCGGCTATGGCGAGCGCGCGCAGTTCGGCCTGGCCATGAATGATCTGGTCAAGAAAGGGAAGATCAAGGCGCCAATCGTGATTGGGCGTGACCATCTGGATTGCGGATCGGTGGCTTCGCCGTATCGCGAAACCGAAAGCATGAAGGATGGCAGTGATGCCGTGGCTGACTGGCCGCTGCTGAACGCGCTGCTCAATACCGCGAGCGGCGCAAGCTGGGTTTCGATTCACAACGGCGGCGGCGTAGGCATTGGCTATTCATTGCATGCCGGGCAGGTCATCGTCGCCGATGGAACAGACGCGATGGCAAAGCGCATTGAGCGTGTGCTGACGAATGATCCTGGAATCGGCGTAGCGCGGCACGTGGATGCCGGATATGAAGAGGCGGAGCGCTTCGCGGAGAAA
>JASLFF010000559.1 GCA_030150795.1 Terriglobales bacterium
GAAGCACCAGCGTTTCCAACGCGCGTCCCACGGCCAGTTTTAGCTCTTCCAGCAGGCCGGGGCCTTTATGGATGTAATCGAACGCTCCGCCTTTCACCGCTTGCACGGCTGCTTCATAATCTTCAACGGCGGTGATAAGAATGACGAAAGTTTCCGGCGATGACTGGCGCGCAAAGCGCAGCACTTCAATGCCATCGGTCTGTGGCATCTTGATATCGGTGATCAAGAGTTCATAATTGGCGGAGCTAAGTTTCTTTTTTGCCGCTTCGCCGCCATTCACAGTCTCAACACAATGGCCGTCTTTGCGCAGCGAAATATCCAGCATTTCACAAATCGAGCGCTGGTCGTCACAGACAAGAATGCTAGCCATGTGAGACCTCCTGTTTCATCAGGACATCGTCAAGCTCAACCGCGGCGGCCCTGGCATGAAGGATTTCCAAAATGAACTCCGCTCCGCTGCCCAAAGTTGACTGGGCAAAAATTCTGGGCCCATGGGCCTGCACGATCTGATAAACGATCGCCAACCCAAGACCGGTGCCGCCTTCAAACTGAGATTGGAAAGGCTCAAAGATTTTCTCAGTAAGATTGGGGGCAATGCCTGGGCCGGTATCGCGAATGCCGATGCGCAAAAAATCGCCAGCAGCGCGGACTGAGACCGTGATTGTCCCCTTGCCTTGCATGGCGCGCACAGCGTTTTCCAGCAGGTTCCACAGCACCTGCTTGATCCTGTCAGCGTCAACTGCAGCGTACGCATCGGGAACGGCATAGTCGCGCACGATAGTGAGATCTTTGGTCTGCGAACGATTGGCAAGAAGCACCAGCGCATCTTCAATCAGCGGAATCAGATCCATCCGCGAGAACTTAAAACTTTTTTCGCGGGAATAAACCAGAAAATCGGAAATGATGGCATTGAGCCGGGTGGACTCGCGAGTGATGATATTGACAAGTGTCTTCTGTTCTTCATTGAACGGCGTCACTTCAGCCAGCACGTTGATGGACCCGGCGATCGATGCAAGCGGATTGCGGATCTCATGGGCGATGCCGGCGGCCAGACGTCCCACGGCAGCAAGACGATCGCGCCGACGCACTTCACCTTCAAGCCGGCGAAGCTCAGTGCGATCTTCAAAAGTATAAACGTAGCCGATGGTTCCCTGCTCCGGGACGACCAGCGCGGTGACGTTTACATCGAAAGTTTTTTCCGTACCCGATGGCGTGAGGCCGCGAACCTCACACTGCACGGAAAGCGAGTCGATGTTGGGAAGCCGGTCCAGAAACAGCTCAGAAATGTGTCGCCCATAAACGGATGAAGCCGTTCGCTCCAGAACTTTTTGTCCGGGGGCGTTCATCAGCGTGATGCGGCCTTCAAGATCGGTGGTGATAAGCGCACTGCGAATGGAATGAATCACGTTCTCATGCAGCGCCTGAAGGCTGAGCAGTTCGCCGCTCTTGTCGCGAAGTTCAACGCCGGCCTGTCGCAGCTTTGAAGCCAGCGAACTGGAAAGATGCGCTACCGCCAGGTAGGCGCAGAAGTTGATGATGATAACGATCTGCAGGGACCGGAGATCGCCACGCGCGGAAAATTGAAATGAAGGTATGCGCTCAAAATAGATGAGTTCCAGCAACGCGCCAAAACAAATGAACGAGACAGCGGCTGTCAGGTAAGCCCAGTATCGCGGCAGCAGGATGCTGGCGACGATGATCGCCAGCGGATAGAGGAAGTTGAAAAAAGTATCGATGCCGCCGGTGACATAGACCAGCGCCGTGATAAACGCCAAGTCAGTAAAGATCTGGACAATGGCCTGGTGCTTGGTCTCCTGCCAGAGCGAGACCAGAAACATGAAAAAGAAAGAAACCGTGAACCAGACGACAATTACGGTCTCAAAGAGGCGGACGTTGACGTTGTTGGGCGTCAGCCGGGCGATGAGGAGTTCAACGGCAAGGAGAGCCGAGATGACGATGACACGGACCTTTACCAGCCATGCCAGCCACGTTCGCTCGTTAAACCTGGTGTCTCCCATTTCCGCCTGTTTCTTATCGCGCTTTCGATTGAAGACCCGCCTGCAGAACAGGCGGGCCAGAATGAGTCTTGGTTCGTCCGTCCAGCGATTGTTAGCCGGCGAGTTTTGCAATCATGGAGAAGAGCGGCATGTACAAAGAAATAACGATGCCACCAACCGTGACTCCGAGAAAGCCGATCATAATCGGCTCAAGCAGAGTAAGCATGTCCTTGGTAGCGGCGTCGACTTCATCTTCGTAAAAGTCGGCGATCTTCTGCAGCATGGCGTCCATTGCGCCCGTGGCTTCACCCACCCCAATCATTTGCGTAACCATGTTGGGAAACACACCGCTTTCCTTCAGCGGATCAACGATGGTCCGGCCCTCTTCTACCGCTTTGCGAACTTTCATGAGCGCATCTTCAAGAACGGCGTTTCCTGACGTTCTTGCGGTAATGCTAAGACCCTCCAAGATCGGAACGCCTGAGGTAATCAGCGTGCCCAGAGTACGTGTGAACCGGGCCACTGCGATCTTGCGCAGCACTGTGCCGAGAACCGGCAGGTTCAGCAGCATCTTGTCAAACATATAGCGCCCTTTAGGATCTTTGCGGATGTATTTGATCGCGACAAAGGTAAGCCCAATGGCAGCGAAGATCAGCCACCAGAAGCGGCCGATAAAATTACTGAGTCCAATCACGATCTTTGTCGGCAAAGGCAGATCCACGCCCATGCTGATGAACATGTTGGCGAAGATCGGCACTACAAACTTGAGCAGCGCGCCTACGACCAAAGCGGCAATGGAGATAACGGAAACCGGATAAATCAACGCCGACTTCACCGCCGACTTCAACTTCACGGCCTTTTCCACGTACGTGGCCAGGCGCTGCAAAATGGTATCCAGAATACCGCCGGCTTCGCCCGCTTCAATCATGTTGGTCGTGAGATCGTCAAAGATCTTGGGATACAGACGCATGGCGTTGGAAAGCGTGGTGCCGCCTTCAACGCTCTGGCGTACGCCGGTCAGGCACTTCTGGAAGACCTGGTTTTCCTGGTTTGCGGCCAGGATTTCCAGACACTGCACCAGAGGAAGTCCGGCATCGATCATGACGGAGAACTGCCGGAAGAAAACGGCGATGTCCTTGACAGGTACTTT
>JASLFF010000613.1 GCA_030150795.1 Terriglobales bacterium
TTTGCACTGCTCACCGCCCTTGCGGAAAACTTGGCACCGCCGGTAATACGCGTAACGCGCTTCTAGCACCTTGGCCAGACCTTCGACTGCTCTAATTTCTGCCATACTGCTTGCATCCTTCCCCGATTACCCGATGTCCGGATCACCCGATCTAGCCGCGCGCCCTACCCCACCCCCCTTGGCCTCAACTATGATTCCAAAAGAGTTATCGCGATCAACCCCGGTAATTTCGCATTGAACCAGGGTCTAATCACGTCAAACTGGCCCCAAATCGCGTTGAATCTGCGCATTTTCGTACATCACCGCCGTGTCTTTCTCGCTTGGGGTCTTGGGGTCTGGCTAGTTGCCAATTGCTAGATGCCAGATGCCGTCTCATTCTACCTTTTCTTCGCCTATAAATCAATCAAGAAAAGGCCAATGTACCTGGAAAATCCTGTGGTGTAGACGAGCTTGCAGCCTAATGAGTCTGCATGGTTGGTTGCCCTGGCATTCCGGGGTAAAAGTTGATGAGGACCAGTTCCTTACTCGTCACTGGTTTGCCATCTTTGGTTGCCGGATTGAATTTCCATTGCTTCGCTGCGGCGATGGCCTCGCGGTCGAATTCAGGCCCTAATGAGTTAATGACACTGACATCGTGGACATTGCCATCGACATCGATTGCTATCTCCAATTTCTCAACACGGGTAATTTTCGCATCTAAATCGGATTTTGGATAAAGCGGACGGTTCAGGTAAGTAGGTATCGGGGGCGAGACCCCAGCCTCCGTCTCAGGGGTAACCAGGACCGAGCTAGAGCCGATTCCCGCGCCGACTCGGGAGCTCTTATTAGTCGAAGGAATCAACCTTGAGATGGGATCTCCTTTTTCAGACGGGGGTAGAGGAGCAACCACTCCTGGCGTCCGGGTGGCGTCTTGAAGATCCGGATTGGGTTCGTGAAGAGAAAGATTTTTTGCGAAATCCGACGGAGGCGCGGTGTCCTTTTCCGTGTTGCTTACCAGCCGGTCCCATTCTTCTGGCTTGCCGCCATGTTGTTTGAACTTGAATTTACAATAAGGAGACATTGTAACTGTGGCCGAGTTACGGGCAATCGATACAGCTTTGCCGCAATACCAAAACCCATTGGGATCAATCGGAGTCATATCCAGATCGGTCACGGCAAGCTGGTAGAGGTTCTGCACGTTTTGAGGATCGATCGCCAGGGCTTTTTCATAGAATTGACGCGCCACGGCATAGTCGCGGTTTTGAAGCGCTCCCCAACCAGCAGCTCCGGCAAAGATTGCGGTCATCTGATCGCGCAGCTTTGCGCCTTCAGGCAGCGAAGCACCCTGTGTCTCCTGCCATTCGGGCAGGGCTGCAAGGCCTCTTTGGGAAAGCTGCAAAAGCTGCTTGCCAATAGATTGAGCGTAGACGGTCGTTCCCTTTGTTGCACAATCTCTTGCCAGGAAGACGATAATGGACAATGGGCGTAGGTCAAGTTGCAGCTGCAGCAGACGGGTTGCCGTCTCCCCTACCTTTGCTGTGTTTCCAGATGCCTGATACGCAGCCATGGCCTGTGCCAGAGCATCTTTCATCGATGCGCTGTGCGGATAACGGGTCGCAAACTCTTCCATGGCAGTAGCCTTCTGCCGCGGATCAGGCAGCTTTAGCGCAGCCATATAAGCGTTGTATTCGGCCCGATCATGGATCACCTTACGCGATTGATTCAGCCGTTTGGGATGCAGTTCGCCGGGGTCTTCAGGCAGTTTTACGGCGCAGGGGCCTGGCTCGCTTGATTCTAAGCCAATTTGTGCCGGGTGAGCGGAGACGGAGCAAGCGGCCAAAACTAAGAGGAAAGCAGCCAGAATCCTTCGTTTTATGAATGCCATGGTTCAGTCGTACGTATCAAATGAATTTGGAAGAAGAGAACTTTCCTATGGATAGTGATCTATCCATGGAAAACGTTACAAATGGACACAGCGTAAGTGGACTATATTTTTTGACCAACCACGGATTCGCCGGTTGTCGGGATGTTCCAACGCGTTCTTGCTTTCCCCCTTCACAAGATCCGGACGTTTTTCGATTATCACTTTTGGCAATTTCGGCGATTTTGGCAATCGTGACTGCTCCCTTCTCCCTGTTAAAATCATCTATTACCTTTCATGGGCAAAAATCTCAAGCCGCTGTGGCCCTACCTGAGCAAGTATCGCGTCACCCTGTTTTGGGGCGCGATTACGGTGCTGTTCAATAACGGCCTGTGGGTGCTCTGGCCGCAGGTGGTCCGCCGCGCCGTGGATGACCTGAACCGCCACGGCATTACGCACCAGAAGATCCTGATTTTTGCGGCGCTGCTGGTGGGGCTGGCGCTGGGCAAAGGCGTGTTCCAGTTTCTTACCCGCTGGCTGGTGATCGGCGTTTCGCGTGAGATTGAATATGATCTCCGCAATGACATGTTTCGCCATCTTGAATCGCTTTCCTATTCTTACTACCAGAAGAACCGCACGGGCGACATTATGGCCCGCGCAACCAATGACCTGAATGCCGTGCGCATGCTGCTTGGTCCGGCGATTATGTATACGGCAAACACGCTGGTGTTTACCGCCGTGGCGCTGGTGTTTATGTGGCAGATCAGCCCCAAGCTTACGCTGTGTGCTTTTGCGCCGCTGCCTATCGCCAGCATTGTGGTGCAGTACATTGGGCGGCGGATCCATGAGCGCTTTGAAAAAATCCAGGCGCAGTTTTCTGATATTTCCGCACGTGCGCAGGAAAACTTTTCCGGCGCGCGAGTGGTCCGTGCCTATGCTCAGGAAGAAGCTGAGATCGCGCTGTTTGAAACCAGCAACCAGGAATACGTGACGCGCAGCCTTCCGCTGGCACGGCTTACCGGCATGCTGTGGCCGACTCTGGAACTGTTGCTTGGCTTTGCTCTAGTGCTTGTGTTGTGGATCGGCGGACGCGAAGTGCTTCTGCACAAGATCAGCCTGGGCGACTTCGTCGCGTTCAACACCTACATTGTCATGCTCACGTGGCCGATCATTGCGCTTGGCTGGGTCATCAATCTCTTTCAGCGCGGGACCGCCTCGATGGGCCGCATCAATGAAATTCTGGTGGCTCGCTCAGAAATTACCGATGCCGAGGTGGCCCCCAATCTAAAGACTACCGCCACCTTGCGCGGCGAGATTGAGTTTCGGCATCTTGATTTCAGCTATGACGGTGTTCCTGTCCTTAAGGACGTGAATCTCACCATCCCGGCAGGCAGCAGCCTTGCGATCGTTGGCCCGACCGGCTCCGGCAAGACCACGCTGGTAAATTTATTGCCGCGTATCTATGACGCTGCTCCCGGTTCCCTGCTGATCGATGGCCGTCCCATCCGCGAATATCCGCTGGAAACTTTGCGCCAGAACATTGGCTTTGTTCCGCAGGAAACTTTTCTTTTCAGTGATTCCGTCCGCGAGAACATTGCTTTTGGGGTTGAGACATCCACCGACAACCAGGTATACGGCGCAGCTGAAGCCGCCAACATCGCCGGCGATATTGAAGGCTTCCCTGAAGGCTACAAAACCATGGTGGGCGAGCGCGGCATCACGCTTTCCGGCGGACAGAAACAGCGCAGCGCGATTGCGCGCGCCATTATCCGCGATCCCCGCATTCTGGTGCTGGACGACGCGCTTTCCAGCGTGGATACCTACACGGAAGAAAAAATCCTGAACCACCTGCGCGAAGTCATGCGTGACCGTACCACTATTTTTATCTCGCACCGTGTCTCCACCGTCCGCAATGCTGACCGCATTGCCGTGCTGCATGAAGGCCGCGTGGTAGAACTGGGCACGCATGAAGAGCTGCTTGCGCGCAACGGCTACTACACTGATCTTTACAACAAGCAGTTGCTGGAAGAAGAATTGGCCCGGGTCTAACGCATGAAGCGCGTCGTGGTGGAAGAACTGCTCGATAGCGACGCCGGCACTCCCGCCGAAGTCGCGGGTTCAATCAAAGACCTCCGGATGTTCAATAGCTTGTTCGGCGGAGTACATACCATGGCAAGCTTGCTGCGCCGGGTGGCGCAACAGCGCGGACTAAAACAAATTTCCTGGGTTGATGTAGCAGGCGGCGAAGGATATGTTGCCACGCGCACACAGCGATCACTGGCCGGATCAGGCATATCGTCGCAACCGGTGATTCTGGACCGCGCTCCCACACACCTGAGCAACACGCATCCGGCAGTCTGCGGGGACGCGCTGGCGCTTCCCTTCCGCGACAACAGCTTTGACGCCGTGGGCTGCTCGCTGTTTATGCATCACCTTGAGCCAGCTGAGATTGTCCGATTCGCCCGCGAAAGTCTGCGCGTGGCGCGACACGCATTCCTTGTTCACGATCTGCAGCGTCATCCGCTACACCTTGCTCTCGGCTATCTTGGCATGCCGATTTACCGCAGCCGCATAACGCGGCATGATGCCCCGGCTTCAGTAGC
>JASLFF010000620.1 GCA_030150795.1 Terriglobales bacterium
CCATAACAACGGCTTTCGCTTTCAGCACCACGAAGCGGCCCTGCTCGCGCCAGTATCCGAAAGCGCCTACAACGCGATAGCCGTCCGTGAGCAGGCGGATGATGGTGCATTCCATGAAAACGTCAAAGCCCATCAGCACGCCGCCTTCCCCGCGCACGCCTTCGGTCACCAGAATCCCTTTGACGCTGGGGGGCCAGACCATGCCGGTGGGATGAAACTGCACGAACTCCATATCCAGCAGTTCTGCTCCGGCATCGTAGGCAAGTGCCATGCCGTCGCCGGTGTACTCCCAGGAGTTCGACGTGATGCGATAGGCCTTGCCGATGCCGCCGGTCGCCATCACAACGGCTTTCGCTTTCAGCACCACGAAGCGGCCCTGCTCGCGCCAATAGCCGAACGCGCCTACCACGCGCTTGCCGTCCGTGAGCAGGCGGATGATGGTGCATTCCATGAAAACGTCAAAGCCCATCTGCACGCCGCGGTCCTGCAAGGTGCGGATCATCTCCAGGCCTGTGCGATCGCCTACATGGCAGAGCCGTTTAAATGTATGGCCGTCGAAGGCACGCTGAAGAATATCGCCATCGGAAGTGCGATCAAAGAGCGCGCCCCACCGTTCCAGCTCGCGGACCCGTTCTGGCGCTTCCTGGGCGTGAAGCTGGGCCATGCGCCAGTTGTTCATCAGCTTGCCGCCGCGCATGGTGTCACGGAAATGTGTGCGCCAGCTGTCGGCCTTGTCCACGTTGGCCATGGCGGCGGCGATGCCGCCTTCCGCCATTACGGTGTGCGCTTTTCCCAGCAGAGACTTGGAGACCACGGCAACGCGAGCGCCTGCGGCAAGAGCTTCAATCGCGGCTCGCAATCCTGCTCCGCCCGCGCCAATGATCAGGACGTCATGCTCATGGGTTTCATACTTTGTCTGGTTCGTCACAATATTCTAAAGTCCTTGATCATGCCGCTGGCCACCATGCGGACATAGAAGTCGGCAAATCCTACTGAAATCAAACTGCACCAGGCAAACAGCATGTGGCGTTCATTCAGGAATGTGAGTCTTTTCCAGCCTGTATGCCGGGTGCGGTTAAATGCGGTGCAGGAAAAGCAATCCAGCTTGCCGCCGACGATATGCCGCAATGAGTGGCAGGAAAACGTATACAGAGTAAGCAGCACAATGTTGGCGAGCAAAACCAGTGTACCGACGCCGATGCCAAAATGGCCGTCAAACCAAAAAGCACGGATCGCGTCATACCAGAGGAAGCCCAGAAAGACGATTGCGCCATAGAGAAAGTAGCGGTGAATGTTTTGCAGGATAAAAGGGAAGCTGGTTTCGCCGCGATAGTTGCGCCCAGCACGCTCGCCCACCGCGCAACCCGGCGGGTCCATGAAGAAAGCACGGTAGTAAGCCTTGCGATAGTAGTAGCAGGTGGTACGAAAGCCCAGGGGAAAGATAAGAATCAGCAGCGCGGGCGAGAGCGGCCACCAACGGTGTGATGCGTCGATCAATGGCGAGTAAAACGGAGAGAGGTATGGGCCGAACTCAAAGAATTTCCCTTCAAAGGCCCGCAGCGTTGCGTAAACGCCGAATCCGCCCAGAAGAATGATGACGGGAATATTTTCCATCCACCAGGCATCGCGCCGCAGGGTGCGGCCAATGCCTCCGGGCACAGGAGAGCTTCTTTCAGCCAAAACTTCACCTCCAAGGGTGAATTGAAAACTGATTAGTGTAGCAAATGGGGAGCGAGATCGGGTGATCGAGTCATCGGATGATCGGGTGATCTGAAAACAAGAAAGTTTTGGAGGGCTGAGGAGACTGTGGTCTGCCGTCTACTATCCACGTGCGACCTCCCGATCACCAGATCAACCGATCTCAAGCGGCTTTCTCGCCGCTACCACGCGCGGAATCCCTTGAAGGTCTGCCGTGACCTGAATGTCTGACCAGCCTGCTAGCAACTCGCGCACCTTTTCTTCTTCCGAATAACCGATCTCAGCCACGAACCAGCCGCCCGGGCGCGCCGCGTCATGCGCTTGCGGGATCAACCGTCGATAGATTTCCATTCCTTCACGACCGGAGAAGACGGCGATCTTTGGCTCGAACTCCCCTACCTGTTTTTGCACCTTGTCGGCGTCTGCTTCTCCTACGTAAGGTGGGTTGGAGATGATGAAGTCGAATTTCTCACCGGCGTAGACGGCGAGCAAGTCCGACTTCCTAAAAAGCACTTTTCCACCCAGGCACAGCCGAGCGGCATTTGTCCGCGCCATTTCCAGAGCGTCGTCAGAGATATCGCAGGCGTGGATTTCTGCGTGCGGCAATTCACTGGCAAGGGCCAGGGCGATGCAGCCGGAGCCGGTGCCTACATCGAGCAGGCGCAGGCGACCCGGCCCGTCGAAGCAATATTCTTTTACCAGCTCAAGCACGGTTTCTACCACGTGCTCGGTTTCAGGCCGCGGGATAAGCACAGCGGGTGAGACCAAGAGATCGAGCCCCCAGAATTCCTGATGGCCGGTGATGTATTGCGTAGGACAGCCGCGGGCCCGCTCGCGAATAACCTCATCGTAGCGAGATTGGTCGTCTTCAGTCAGCTCGCGTTCAGGATGGGCGTAGAGGTACGCGCGTTCGCGGTTGAGAACAAACAAGAGCAGGAGTTCAGCATTCAGGCGCGGAGAAGGCACGTCATTCTCAATGAAGAGCTGATACGCGGAATCAACGGCCTGCTTGAGCTGCATGCGGGGGAACTGTACCGCAAAGGGCGCTAAGGACGCAAAGGAGCGAAGTAAAATCCTTGAAGTGGATGCCCTCAAAATAGCAATCGTTCAGTTCGTTGAACGCTATCAGCCCGGAATTGTGCGATGTGAATTTACCGATGAAGAGGGTGCGATGCATTCGATTGTCGACAAAGAAGTCTACTTCACAAGCGAGTTTCCGGATGAGGCAAGCGAATATCCGCAACCGGGAATTGCTCGATGTGAGGTATTGGCACGATGGCACGATACAAGCGGACGCGAACTCGTCCGCATCAGTATAGCCCGGCCGGATGCTCTCGAATCGACGGAAGGCCTTGAGGAATTTGTTGTGCTGGCAACGCAACTCGCTCCGAGCCCGTGGTAGGTCTTTGCAAAACGCAAACGGCTCGGGATCGGGATTCTATCTTGTTTCACAGAGCCAATGCGTGTTGGGTCTGTGGTAGCCGGCGGTGGCGATGATGCGGTCTTCAAAGCCGGGGAAGATCGCGAGCTTGATTTCAGCACTGTTTTCTCCAGGTTCCATTCTGAGCCAGGCAAAAGGCGAGTCCGCAGTCGCTCGCGATCCTGTCTCCTGGATCAGCTTGAGAAGCTCTTGGCGATCCTGGCGATTGATGTATTGCCACACGATGGAATGGAACAAGACAGTGGCCAGGCGGTTTGCTGGCTCTGCCAGGCGGGCCTTCAGCCATTCCGCTGCCCCGGCCCGCTCGACGCGGAATTGAGATCGGCTGGCCATCTCCATTGCCTGCTCAAGGTTGCGCATGCGCTCAAGCTGATCTGCCCATACAAAGGACCGCAAAATTAAACGAGATTCCGGCAGAGATGGATCCAACGGCTCAGGATCGCA
>JASLFF010000696.1 GCA_030150795.1 Terriglobales bacterium
GTCTTGAATACATCGCAAACTCTCATTTCTCCGCAGAAGGTATCTTCGGCTACCATCATTTCCCGGCCAAGATCGGCGGGAACCTGAACATCTACCAGTTCTCGGTGGATGGCAAGGCATACCTCAAGCCGCCTTCAAGCACGCTTCGCCCGTTCGTCAATGCCGGAATCGGAGGCTACAAGCTCAGCCCCGGATCAACGAGTTTCGGCGGCAACGTCGGCGCCGGACTGCTGTACCAGCTCACGTCCCACTTCGGGCTGCAGGGCTCCTACAACTTCCACGCTGTCAACACCCCGGGAATCCCAACCAGGTTCTCTGTTGTCCAGGGAGGCATCCGGTACGTGTTTTAACAATGCGTTGCAACTACGCGGCTCGGGAAAATTCGCGTCGCGTCAAAATAACGGGCCCCAAGCAGGACTCAATCAAAGCGGGCGGCTTCGTCAACCAACGAGACCGCCCTTTCTTACTTTGGACAATGGCGGTATTCACACGTAGTCTGAAAAAGCGAAGTTCCGCGCTATCGGCAAATCCGATGCTGTTATCGAGCTTAACGATTGGAACGGTAAACGCACAAATCTCCCCAGAAACAGGACTTGTGGAAAGCCAAGCTGAGTTGCGAGTAGACCGCAATTCAGAAGATAAAGCGTTGCTGGCGTAAAAGCGGACAGCCCAGAATCAGCCGTCGCTTCGCAAGTCGTCGACGCAAAAAAACGAACCCACCCACCGCGCCTCAGCCCTGACGCGGAAGAAAGAGATTGACCACAAGTGGCCTGTTCGACGATGATGTTGGACTGTTTTCGAATCGCTACCTCCCGTCCAAGGGAAACCAAGCTGGTGACATATCGTGGTACGTCCCGCCATTCCTCTTCTCTTTCTTTGTGGCTGGTTTTGGATGCCTTCCAAGATCCATGCTCAGATACCTAACCCGCAACAGGCCGGGTCAATTACCAGGCCCCAGCCATTGGACGAAGCGGATTGCACGGCACCTAAAGGGCATAACCCTGTCCATAGATACGACGTGGTCATCGTCGGGGCGGGAATTGCGGGACTTAGTGCGGCAAAGGAGTTGCAGCACTTCCGGCGTTCGGTCCTGATCCTGGAGGCGAACAATCGGATAGGGGGCCGCGCGTATGTTGGCTATATAGGCGATGACAAGGTTCCCATTGATTATGGAGGCGCGTGGATTCATGGTATTCCCACCAACCCGCTCACCGGGCTGGTTGATGCCATGGGCTTTAAGCGGCAGCGCACCGAACTCAACCTCCCCTACTTTATCAACGACAAGGAAGCCAACGGCGAAGAGAAGAAGGTCTTTGACCATGCCGTGGAAGAATATGAGGATGCGGTAACTCTGGCCGCCAAGTCCGTAGAGGACCAGCACGCACTGGCTGAGTTTGCGTGCAGCGAATCCAAAAACCATGTGCCGCGGAAAGCGATTTGCCGCGATCTGGAGCGCCGGATTCCGCATAATAAGAGTTCTGTTCTAAGCGATCTTTGCCAAGGGCCCGTTCGCTCTCGCGAGCAATTCTGCAAAATGGCTGACAAAGATTTGCGCGTTACCAGCGATGTGGCAGAAAACTATGTACCTCATGCCAGGCAGTTTAAAGACATCATCCCTTTGCTTATCGCGAATGCCGGTCCGCTGGAAAGCGCCGCTGAATTGGCGAAGACCTCCGCCGTTGACGGCGCACACTTTGAAGCTGGAGAGGACGACCTCATTGATAAAGGAATGGGCGCTTTTGTTGAGAAGCTGGGAGACGGCTTGCCGGTCTGTTTGAACTTGCCGGTCACGGAGGTGGATTACTCCGTGGATGGCGTGAAGGTGAGTGTTGGAGACAGAGTCTTTGAGGGTTCGAACGCACTGGTTACGGTCTCAGTTGGAGTGCTGAAGAAAAAAAAGATTGCGTTCAAACCTGAACTGCCGAAAGAGAAACTGCAGGCCATTGATCGTTTGCAGATGGGCAACATGCAGAAGGTGATCGTCCCTCTAAATCGAGATATTTTTCCCAATGAGCCAATGAACTCATGGCTCCTCTATGAAGGGGACCTTTCCGGAGAGGCGCTAGACTTTGCAAAAAAGCATGATCTTCCACTGGTGAATGGAACGCGGGTGGTCATGGGTTTGGTGATCAAGCCGCTGAACAAGAACATCGCGATCGGGTTCTTTGGCGGAGACTGGGCCAAGGCGCTGGAGAAGCGGTGCGACGGCATAGAGCACAGCTCCGGCAAAAGCAATCCTAAATGCGACGATCTCTCAATTGCAATTACCAAGTCTGCTCTTTACAACATCTCCGGTGAAAAAATGATCGACGAGGACATTCAAGAAGGGGGCATCCAGGTAACGCGCTGGAGCCTCGATTCAACGTCCTTCGGCGCTTATTCGGTAGCGGAGCCGGGAAGCTGGTACGAGCGCGAAATCCTGGCTGAACCGGTGGAGGACACAAACGGGAGAAAGCGCCTGTTTTTCGCTGGAGAAGGGACCGCCCGCGCGATCTATAACGGTTCTTATCCCGGCGCTTATGAATCGGGCCTGAAAGCAGCCAGAGATATTCATGCCGCAATGCTTGAGGCGGAAGCGAAGGTGAGAAAGGCCGAAAGGTCGGGTTCACCAGGAAAGTAGCGAACTAAGTTTTTCCACGATTCGAAGAAATCTTTATCGAGATCGGATAATCCACAACGGCTTGTGTAACGTCAGATATAGCTCGCGAATTGCTCGCATAAAAGCGAACAGCTCAGAATCAGCCGTCTTTTCGCAAGTCGTCGACGCCAAAAACCGAATCCACTCACGCGCCTCAGCCCTGACTATCCGCATTTGCCCGACTTCTGTTATGGTGAAAGTTACTTCAGGAGATCCTTACCATGTCGATTCCGCAGCAGCCAAACATCCGCCTGGTGAACGCAGCCGATTATCGCGATACTTACGCCAATTCAATACAGATCCGGGTGAGCGTGTGGGATTTTCTGCTGGTTTTTGGCCGCTTGCAGCCTGTGACCGCGCAGGAGGTCGAGGTGCAGAATTTTCAGGGCATCTATCTAAGCCCGCAACAGGCCAAGGCGCTGCTGACCATTCTGGACCAGAACGTTCGCCAGTATGAAGGCACGTTCGGCGAAATCAAGCTCGATCCCAGCATGGCAGCACAGCAGGGACAGATCAACTAGAATCGCGGACACCATATCGTGAGAACTTTAGCCATTGATCACGTCACGAACTAACGAACAGCCAGAGTTCTCGTTCAGGCGACTTTATCCGCTGATCTTTGTTGTTATCTTCTTGCTGCACGCACCGCTGCTGCGCCTTCCCTTTTTCTGGGATGAAGCCGGCTTCTACGTTCCTGCCGCATATGATCTTGTACATTCGCATACGCTGATCGCAAAAACCACGCTTGATACCGGCCATCCGCCACTTTCCGCGGCATACCTTGCGTTGTGGTTCACCATAAGCGGATGGAAACCCACTGTGGCGCGCGTGGCTATGTTGCTTCTGGCGGCATTTGCCCTCACCAATGTCTTCATGCTTGCAAGAAGGCTCACACGCACTGGCGTTGCCGTGGCTACAACTATTGCCACGGCCGTGTATCCAATCTTCTTTGTGCAGAGCTCTTTAACGCATGCCGATCTTATGGCTGCCGCGTTTACGCTCTGGGGAATCCGGCTTTATATTGAAGGTCGCGTGTGGCCTAGCCAGCTTGCCTTTTGTTTGGCTGTCCTGAGCAAAGAGACTGCTGTAATTACGCCGCTGGCATTTGCCCTTTGGGAAGTCTTGCCGCAGCGCGATAAGAGTGTTCAGAGCCGCCTCCGTCACGCCGCAACTGCATTGGTTCCTGTTCTTCCGCTGCTGGCCTGGCTGGCTTACCACCATCACGCCACGGGAAGATTCTTTGGCAATGCCGATTTTTATCAATATAACGTCACCCAGGCGCTCAGCCCGCTGCGTTTTCTTCTTGCGCTGGTGCAACGCGTCTGGCATCTCTTTGGAACCATGAACATGCTGGCGCTCACTGCAGCTACTGTGGTCGCAATGTTTTTTCCGCCGGTTATCGATTCCACTGGCGAACGGCCTCGCATCGCCATTCCAGTTCAACTCCAATTTGGGCTGATCATGCTGGGGCATCTGCTTGCGTTCTCC
>JASLFF010000705.1 GCA_030150795.1 Terriglobales bacterium
CAAGGTGCTGGACGCGGAAGACCTGAAACGTCTGGGAAGTTTTGCCCGCTATAAAGATGTTGATGGCGATGGCATTCCGTATCGCACGCTGCCGGGCACCGCGCATCCGGCGGCAGCATATTTCACGCGTGGCAGCGGACATAATGAGAAGGCGCAGTACAGCGAGCGTCCGGACGACTACGTGAACAATATGAACCGGCTGGCGCGCAAGTTTGAAACCGCGCGCAAGTTTGTGCCGACGCCGGTGAAGGAAGTAAGTGGAACTTCAAAGATCGGCATTATTGCCTATGGCACCACGCACTGGGCGCTGACTGAATCGTGCGACCAACTGCTGCAGGAAAATAACATGGCCGTGGATTATCTGCGCGTGCGCGCTTATCCGTTTACGCAGGACGTGCACGACTTCATCAAGAACCATGACCGCGTTTACGTGGTGGAGCAGAACCGCGACGCGCAAATGTTCCAGCTCATCAAGCTCGATATCGCAGCAGACCAGGTGACCAGGCTGCGCAGTGTGGTCCACTATAACGGGCTGCCGATTGATGCGCGTTCCGTTACAGACGCTATAGTTTCCCAGGAGACCGTTTCTCAGGAGGCCCAGTAATGTCCGCCACCACCACGCCCACTCCGGCGCCTGGTTCTAATAATCCGAAGACAAATCATGCTGGGCTTACCGTACTCGACTATCGCGGCGGCAAGACCACGCTCTGCGCAGGCTGCGGGCACAACGCCATCACGGAGCGTCTGATTGACGCGATGTATGAAATGGGCATCCAGCCGGAAAATATCGCCAAGCTCAGCGGCATTGGATGTTCATCCAAGACGCCGGCTTACTTTGTGAGCCGGGCGCACGGCTTCAACTCCGTGCATGGGCGCATGCCGTCAGTCGCTACAGGAGTGGCGTTGGCCAACCAGAAGCTGATGCTGATTGGCGTCTCCGGTGACGGCGACACGGCTTCCATCGGCATTGGCCAGTTTGTCCATCTGATGCGCCGCAATTTGCCGATCATTTACATCATTGAAGATAACGGCGTGTACGGCCTCACCAAAGGGCAGTTTTCCGCTACAGCCGATCTGGGATCGAAACTGAAGACCGGCGTGATCAATGATTTGCCGCCGATCGATACCTGCGCGCTGGCTATCCAGTTGGGCGCGACGTTTGTGGCGCGGTCATTTTCCGGCGACAAAAAACAGTTGCTGAACCTGCTGAAAGCGGGCATCGCGCATCGCGGCACCGTGATGCTTGACGTGATCTCCCCCTGCGTGACCTTCAACGACCACGACGGTTCCACCAAGTCCTACAAGTATTCCAAAGACCACGAGGAGCCGGTGCAGGAAGTGGGCTTCGTGCCGAGCTTTGAAAATATCGATGTGGATTATGATCCCGGCACAACGGCAAGCGTGCGCATGCATGATGGTTCGCACCTGCAACTGCGCAAGCTGGACCGCGATTATGACGCGACGGACAAAGTCGGCGCGTTAAAGTTGCTGGCCGAGTCACATGAAAAAGGCGAGATGCTTACCGGAGTGTTTTACGTGAACACCACAACGCCCAGCTTTGTGGAACAACTCAACCTGACTGACCAGCCGCTGGCCAGAATGCCTCAGGAGTTGACTCGTCCTTCGCGAGAGGCGCTGGACGAAATCATGGAAGAGTTACGGTAGCAAGCATCCAGCAAGGTAAATGCGGCCAGGGAAAATAAGGACGATAAAAAAGATTAAAAGGGGCACGGCTTCCGGTCCGAGCCCCTTAAATTCTTTCATCGACGGATGAAACCTGCTTCTATAACAGTAGAGTCAAAAGGCCCTCCGGAAATATAGGGCACCGGCAAAAATTTCTGCTGCATCATCCGCAAAATTAGTGGGGACTGCGAAAAGCGCCAAAGCGGGGGGCGCGGGCGTGGTTGATGGGCGTTACCTTGCCTTCAGCATTCTCATGCTGTGCGCGGCCTGCCGTGCCGCGGTTTTTCTTCTTGTGGTGGCGCGCTGGTTTTACTCCCAGGGCAATGTCGGCAAATTCAAGATAGCGGTTGGAACGGCCGATGCCAATGGGCTCAAATGTCCTGGGTTCTGACGTGTTGACGGGGCGTGGAGCTATCCAAACCTTATCGAGGGAGGCAACGGGCTTGCGAGGCTTGTTTTTTCTGGGCATGTTGACCACCACTCAATAAAATCAACCTTACCCGCACGGGCATGCGCGTCTCAAATTGTTAAGATGCTTCACCGGTTATGGAAGATAGCTAAAATTTTTCCAATCTTGAACAGCCAAGAAGCGTTTTCGCCGCAGATTACGCAGATAAGTGCAGATTGAGGAAACCCTACCAGGAAGATCCGGTGATCGCGCGTGATCAGGTGATCGGGGAATGCAGCTACCCCGGATATACGCGGATGATCAACGATGGGCGCGAATCAGGCGGACTGACGCCGCAGTTCTTGAAACGTTCTGGCGGCATGGACAAAGTGCTTGACGCACAGTGACTCTCGCCGTTCCAATCCCGCCGCCGAAGTCAAAACGATGACCCGGTACGTGGGCTGAAGACAATGGCTGCAACCGGCAATTTCTTCAAGGATTCGATCTGAACCAGAGGTCCAAAGAGGAGAGCAGTCAGTAATTTTTTCGCCGGGTCTCAAGGTGAACCCGGAAGACGCTTGCTGAGGGTGGTCTTGCATGGCCGAACTACCTCGTTGACCGATACAATACCGCGCCTGCAGGCGTATCTTTCGATTGTTTTTGATTTGACTAGTAACTTCAGTAATTGAAACGCAATGCAACCAAAAGTCACAACAGAACTAAAACCTACCACTGAGGCACAGAGACACGGAAAAGAGCAAAGGCCTTCCGTCGCAGATCAGCGCAGATAATACAGATCAGGAAAAAATCGAAAAACTTACCACTGATATACACGCATTGGACGGATCAGGAAGATCGGGTGATCGCGCGTGATCGCGCGTGATGGGGGAATGCGCTTACGCGGATCAACGCGGATGATTGTGGATCGGGGAAAACCAAAAACCTTACCACTGATCAACACGGATGACACTGATGGGAATGGGATTGCCAGAATTGCCAAGATCGTCGGAATTGAAAAGCAAAAGCGCTTCGTCGCGGATGAGCGCGGATAACACAGATCAAGATGAAAGAGTTTTCACTTCGGCAAGCTGGAGTCAGATCCATCATTGCGATCCCGCCGGTTGCCAAACTAAGACCCTTCTTACGAAAGTTCCAAATCGGGAAAAGTGATGGCAAATCATGGGCACTGTACCAAAAAAACTTTTTCAGGGTCTCTGCTGGTTTAGTAGTATGTTCGGCAGCGATAGAGCAACACCGTATAGGGCCAGCCACTCTTCAGTTCGATTTAATCAAAACGGCGCCAAACCGGAATTGTTTTAGGAGACCAAGGAATGTTCAGGTACACGTAACTCCCGCGTGAATGTCTCTCCGCGTCAGTGCGTTTCCACAATCATGAAATCGGTGGAACGCAGCGGAGGTGGAAACAGAGGAGCGATGGGGTTTTTGGAGTCCGGCAAAGTGCTTATCGAGACGCATGGAACGTTATAGGAAACAAACGCAATTAAATCGCAGTTTATGAATGTTTGCCGCTTATTTTATTTGGCTTTTTCCAAATCGCAAAAGCAAGAGAACGTGGATGTTGAATGAGCGTTGACTTGAATAAGGAGCAAAGAATGTCCCGATTGTTGCGTGGTGCCGTATCGTTGCTGTTTCTCATGGTTTTACTAGCCCTGCCCGTCATGGCGCAGGTTTCACAGCCCAATATCGCGGACGGCAACGTTGCCCAGTCCCAGACTCCCGGAAATACCGGTCAGCCCTTGCCTGTACTGAATCTGCAGCCCAAGTTCCATGGTGTTCCATGGCGTGATCCAAACGCGACGACTATGGGGCCTGTAGGTTTTGCCGCCCCAGCCGGTGCGCACCTGAGCTATTTTGGTGGACCAATCATCTCGAACGTCCAGGTGATACAGGTGTTGTACGGCAGCGGTTCTTACAACTCGCAAGTTGCCGGCACAACGTCGCCGACGATGGGCAATTTCTTTGCTGATATCACCAGCACCGGACTCATCACCCTGTTGCAGCAGTACAACACGAACATTTCGGGAGGCACAGGCCAGGTTTTCGGCAACGGCACATTCGGCGGACTGTTCCAGATTGTTCCTTCGTCCGGCAACAATGGCTCAACCATCACGGATGCGCAGATCCAGTCGGAACTTCTGGC